>NZ_PCOB01000027.1:0-58480 GCF_002975115.1 Bacillus sp. MYb78 | reverse complement strand
AACTAAGTTTTTCAATTTCTTTTTTGTCGTTTTCTGCGTTTCCGCATCAGCGACGTTTATTAATTTACCATATACAAACTATTAACGTCAACACTTTTTAATAAAAAGTTCTTTTTCTTACATAACGAATACATTCCTCTGCGTTAGCTACTCTCCGAAATAAACAAAAAATGATTTTATATCTTTCTTCCATCGCCTTTTTTACAACTTCATGAATACGCTCATCTTCAAAATCAAATAAAAGTTCCTCTAACTCTCTCTTTAATATGTATTCCATCTCTTTTCTCTCTTCTTTTGTCAACATCAGCCCAAGCAAATGATCACCTCAATAATTCCTTACGTAACAATAAACGTTTCGCTCATTTTCACTTATTACAATCCTATCATTCATTATATCCACTACTTACGATATTAATCCTTTGTTCTCTTTTTTATATTTACAGCATATATGTAACTGAAAAGGATTGGACAAAGGGGCGTAATATTATGTTTTTCTTTTTTATTACGAGTAAGAGAACTTTTAAACACATTAGCTTAATAGTGATACTTTCCTTATTTACAGCATGGCTACTCTTTTTAAAAACATATTCACATGAATCTGCTTTTTCAACTGCTACAGGTCCTAAAGTAATTTACAAAGGAGATACCGCTAAAAAGCAAGTTGCATTTACGTTTGATATTAGTTGGGGAGACAAAAAAGCAATTCCAATCCTTGATACTCTTAAAGAAAGACAAATTAAGAATGCAACCTTCTTCCTTTCTGCTGCATGGGCCGAAAGACACCCCGATATTGTAGAGCGCATCATGAAAGATGGACACGAAATTGGTAGTATGGGTTACAATTACACATCCTATACTTCTCTAGAGACGAACGAAATAAGACGAGACCTTTTACGAGCACAAGATGTTTTTACAAAACTTGGGGTAAAACAAGTCAAGCTGTTACGTCCACCTAGTGGCGAATTTAACAAGGTAACCCTTAAAATTGCAGAATCACTTGGATACACCGTCGTGCATTGGAGTAATAATTCCAACGATTGGAAAAACCCAGGTGTAAATCACATCGTTTCCACCGTCTCTAATAATTTGAAAGGTGGAGATATTGTCTTATTACACGCATCCGATTCTGCCCTTCAAACAAATAGAGCTTTACCGCTGCTCCTGCAAAAATTAAAAAGTGATGGATATGAGCAAATATCCGTATCACAACTTATTTCCAACACAAGTACGAAAAGTGAAGATGTGAAATAGCTTCGTCCCTACTACTCTTCACGTATAAAAAGCTCTACTACCTTTCAAAAAGGTGGTAGAGCTTTTTTAATCACACCATTTCCAGTAATATAACTGCTGATATATAAAACCTCTCTCTATTAAGCAGATTTACTCGTTTTTCCGATTAAACGATGTAATACAAGTAATTGATATGCATTACATAACAATAGCGGTATAACCATTAAATATAACCAATCTGTATCATTAATCCGAAGCGCCGGTACCCATTCAAGAATCGTTACAACAACCATAAAGAACAGAGCTGGCACAAATGCTTTTTTATTTGTTTCTTTACTTTTTACATAAGCAACAATTGCTCCAAACACAAATAAAATTCCAGCAACAAGTATGTTATTCCCCAATGAGATTTCTCCATTTGCAATAAGTACAGATCTTAAATACACAAAATCAAATAATACGAATGCAATAAAAAAGAGCTGGACTGCATTCCATAAAGACGATGAGCGAAACATCCCTAGTCCAAAACGATGGATTGTTAAATATGCAAAGAATCCCATTTGACTTATAACGCTAAAAATAAATCCTACACCCATCAACCAGAAAGATACCGCTAAAATCTCCTTAACGTCGAAATTTTGAAAAAATTCATTGTACCTGTCCCACTCCAAAACAAAACCAATAATAACTGTGCTAATCCCACCAAGAAACAACGTCGTTAAAAATAGTCGTACCCACTTGCGGCTATTCACAACACATCCCCCATTATCCTTATATTTCTAATTAAATTGTATCAATGACAATTTCAAAAAGCTAGCCATGTTCATGTATAAATTCCTTAAAGATATTTATATTAAAAAGAGAGAACTGTGCTGAAAGGAGTTCCAACTTATGAAACGGATACTATTCATTTTCGTTTCTTCTTTTCTACTTATCGCACTTGTAGCATGCGCACAAGGAAAAGAAACGAAATCCGAACTAGATTACGATCAAACAAAGAAAATGATTGTTGATATTTTAAAAACAGATCAAGGTAAGAAAGCTATTCAAGATGTATTAACTGATGAAAAAATGAAACAAGCACTCATACTAGATGAAACAGTAGTAAAGAAAACGATTGAAGATGCCATGGTATCCAATAAAGGGCAACAATTCTGGGAAAAGCTCTTTAAAGATCCTGAGTTCTCATCAAAGTTTGCTAAAAGTATGGGGAAAGAACAAACCCAATTAATGAAAACCTTATTAAAAGACCCTGAATACCAAGCAGGCGTTATAGAAATTATGAAAAATCCTGAAGTAGAAAAAATGATGTTACAAACAATGAAGAGTAAAGAATACCGTCAATATCTACAACAAGTACTAACAGAAACTACTGAAAGTCCACTCTTCCAAGCCAAGATGATTGATATCATTAGTAAAGGTGTACAAAAGGCTGAAAAAGGTGGATCTGATAAGAAAGAAGCAGGCGGTGACGGCGGTTCTCAAGGCGAGAAGAAGGAAGAACAGTAAAAATAATAACTATAATAACGAGTGGACAATGTATAAATTGTCCACTCGTTATTACTTTATCTTGCTATTAACAGACAAAATGGCCCTCTAGTTAAGCGAAAGGTTTACTAGTTGTTGCCAGTAACAGATGAGCCCCACTGATTAAAGTTTCGCTTTATTTTTGTGTAACAGCTGTTTTATCAATTACTGTTTCAGCTATTTTACTATAAATAATGCCGGTTGTATGTGTATCTTCATATACCGAAGGAGCAAAGTCTTCTTTATTCCAATCGGGTTGTTGCAGTGGAATACGCCCAAGAACATTTGTTTGTAGTTCGGTAGCTAACTTATCTCCCCCACCTCTTCCAAATACATATTCTTTCTCACCAGTTACCTTACTTTCAAAATATGCCATGTTCTCAACAACACCGAGAATACTATGTTCAGTGCGTAATGCCATCGCTCCAGCACGCGCTGCTACAAACGCAGCTGTTGGATGCGGCGTCGTTACAATAATCTCTTTGCAAGATGGCAACATTGAGTGCACATCTAACGCAATATCACCTGTGCCTGGTGGCAAATCTAATACTAAATAATCTAAATCGCCCCATTCTACTTCTGTGAAGAAGTGGTTTAACATTTTCCCAAGCATAGGTCCTCTCCAAATAACTGGTGCATTATCCTCTACAAAGAAGCCCATTGAGATTACCTTTACACCTAAACGTTCCACCGGAATTATCTTATCACCTCTTACGATGGGACGTTTTTCTATCCCCATCATGTCTGGCACACTAAAACCGTAAATGTCCGCATCAATAATACCAACTTTTTTTCCTAAACGAGCTAAAGCAACTGCAAGGTTAACGGAAACGGTTGATTTTCCCACGCCACCTTTTCCACTCGCTACTGCTAAGAATGTCGTTTTTGAATTTGGTGACAATAAAGATTCACTTTGCTCTGCTTCTTGTTCTGGTGCAAACTGAGCTAATTCCTCTTCTGTAAATTCTGCAAAACGAAGTCCAACTGTTGCTGCTCCAAGTTCTTTTAATAACTTTACAATTCCAGACTGCAACTGCATTTGTTCCGCTGTACCAGTTTTTACGATTGCAATTTTGACACTCACATGTTCCTTCTCAGGCTTGACTGTTACCTCTTTAATTGCACTTGTTTCTTTTAATGTTTTATGTAAAAACGGATCTACAATCCCTTCTAACGCTTCAACCACTTGTTCTTTCGTTACCATAATTAGCCCAGCCCCCTGTATGAAAAATAACGTAATGTTAATTGAATTTATCTCTGCTTATTCTTGAAATAAATGCGTTTACATTTCCAGTATAACATATTTTCCGAAAACTTCGTTAACGAGAGAAACTCAAAAAAATCCTCCTTATTCTGGAGGATTTCCTTTTTCCGTGAAATAGCGTAATATACCCCGGTATATTGCAGCCGCTACCTTTTGCTGATATTTCTCCGAATTTAACATATACCTTTCGTTCACATTCGATAAAAAGCCGGCTTCAATTAAAGCACCTGGTGTTTTAGAATACTTTAATAAATACACATGCGAAATTGTCTTAGCAGAACGATTCGTGTTCTCTAAACTTGTTCTCAATTCAGCCTGTATAAATTTTGCAGCACGTTCATTTTCAATTGAAGAGCGGTAATAGAACGTTTGTGCGCCCTTCGATCCACTACTAGTTAAAGCATTTAAATGAATACTTGCAAAAAAGTCTACATCAGGTTTATTGATGATTTCTACACGTTTTTTTAAATCCTCTGCTTTACGTCTACTATATGACTTTGTATCTTTGTTAGCTAAATCATAATCTCCCTCACGCGTTAAAATAACTAGTGCACCTTGTTCTTGTAAATAGTCTTGTACCTTTTTTGTAATTTCAAGCGTAATATCCTTTTCTATAATATCCTTTCCTCCAACAGCCCCTCCATCTGGTCCACCATGACCAGCATCTAATACAATTACTTTCCCTGATAAGGGTAAATTCCAAGCTCGCCACGATTTTGTAATTTGAAATTCTTGTTTGACTAAAAAAAACAATACAACCGCAGCGAGTGCAAAAGAGATAATTCGAATTCTCTTCATACCTTTCCTCCTCCAGCTAGTCCCTCTAATTACTTATATGGGACAAGAGGAAAGTTTATGCTTGTCTTAATGAAGCTTTAATCGATATCTTCTTTCACCTTTTTCATACCCTTCTTGCCACCACAATCCTATAAACTGCTGACAAGATTCAAAAAGTAATTCCTCATCTTTCAACTTTATTTCTCGCATAGTCATACTCGTTAAAAATTGAAATAGCGTTTCAGTTAATTGTTGTTCTTCTTCTAAAGCTCTATATTTCACATCAAAAAACGATTCACCATAATAACCAAATTTACTATATCTCGCTCCTAATAAATAAGATTCTATCCCTAATTCAATACAGTAATCTTCATACTGACGATGAAGCTCTTGCATTTGAAAGGCATCACGAATATTTGAACGTAATGTTTTTAATGATAATTCCCGCAACATCTTCCGCTCGTATTTTAACTGCTTTTCTTTTTGTTTTTCTTGTAAGCTGACAATGACATTCATAGTACTTATAAACCTCCCTAATACGTATTAGTCTAAACTTCTAAAGAAGAAGCATACGCGCGGCGGTAGCACTAAAATATTCCAAGCTATAAAAATTACAAAAGAGGAATGAAACATAAAAAAACCCCAACCAAAATGGTTGGGGTTTGTAGTTCGCAAAAATTAACGTTTTGAGAACTGAGGTGCACGACGTGCGCCTTTAAGACCGTATTTTTTACGCTCTTTCATACGTGCGTCACGAGTTAATAGACCTGCACGTTTTAGTGTTAGACGGTATTCTGGATCAGCTTTTAATAAAGCGCGAGAAATACCGTGACGAATAGCACCAGCTTGACCAGTGTATCCACCACCATTTACGTTTACAAGTACATCGTAGTTACCTAAAGTTTCTGTTGCAACTAGAGGTTGTTTCACTACTTCACGTAATGCAGCAAATGGGATATAGTTTTCAAAATCACGACCGTTAATGATAACGCGTCCTTCGCCTGGAACTAGGCGTACGCGCGCTACTGAACTCTTACGACGTCCAGTGCCATAGTATTGAACCTGTGCCAAAGTAAGCCCTCCTTTAATTAATTATCCGCGAAGTTCGTAAACTTCTGGTTTTTGTGCTTGGTGTGGATGCTCTGCTCCAGCATACACGTTAAGTTTCTTAGAAACTTGACGGCCTAAGCGTCCTTTTGGAAGCATGCCTTTAATTGCAAGCTCTAACATTTGTACAGGGTAGTTTGTACGCATTTCAAGAGCTGTTCTTTGCTTAAGTCCACCTGGGTGGTTAGTGTGACGGTAGTAAATTTTATCGTTTAATTTATTACCTGTTAAATGAATTTTCTCAGCGTTAATAATAATTACATGATCACCCGTGTCAACGTGTGGTGTAAATGTAGGTTTGTTTTTACCACGTAAAATGGATGCTACTTCAGTAGATAGGCGACCTAAAGTTTGACCTTCAGCATCAACCACATACCATTTACGCTCAACTTCGTTAGCTTTTGCCATAAAAGTCGTACGCATGTGTTTCCCTCCTCGTTATCTTTTCCATAGAAAAAATCTATTGTTTATCTTAAACACGATTTCCTTCCGGGGCTAATCGTGGTTTTAGAAACAATACCATATGTTATGATATACTTTTGAGTTTCTAATGTCAAGCAAATGTTACACCAGGATTAGTTGTTATAGTTTACCTCCCATAGGTAAAGCCCATGACCTGGAGCCATCTTTCCAGCAAACTGACGATTTTGTTTCGCTAAAATCTCTGGAATGCTATCAGGATCAAGCTTTCCTTGCCCTACGTTAAGTAACGTACCAACAATAATTCTGACCATATTATATAAAAATCCATTACCTACAAAACGAAAAATTAATTCATCGTCTTGCTCAATTAACTCGATTTCATAAATTGTTCGCACTTTATCTTTTTTGTCAGTTTTTGCCGAACAAAAAGAAGTGAAATCATGCGTTCCAATAAAATACGGAATTGCTTTTCTTATTTTTTTGATTTCGAGCGGATATGGATATTGATATACGTAATTTCTACGGAATACATCCGCAGTCTTTGATAATAATACACGATAACGATATTCTTTTCTCTCGACACCGTAACGTGCATGAAATTCTTCTGTTTTTTTCTCTACTTGCCTAATAACAATATCATCTGGCAACATTGTATTTAAAGCGTTACTCCATTGCCACTCTTCAAGAGACAAAGGAGTATCAAAGTGTATGACTTGTCCTTTTGCATGAACCGTAGAATCTGTTCTACCAGATGCCTGAACACGAACAAGTTCTCCCTTATGCAATTTCTGTAATGCTTTTTCTATCTCCTGTTGAACAGTACGATGCTTCGGCTGAATTTGATAACCACAAAAATGCATGCCATCATATGCAACCGTACATTTTATTCTATCCATTTCTCTATTCTCCATTACGATCGCACCCATGCCAAAATACAAGCTAAACAAAATAAGCTTACAATCGTTACTGTATCGCTTGTTTTCCAGCGTAGTTGCCTAAATTTAGTACGTCCTTCACCACTTTGATATCCACGAGCTTCCATCGCAATAGCTAAGTCCTCTGCACGCTTAAAAGCACTGATAAACAGAGGAACAAGCAGTGAGATAATAGCTTTCATTCTATCTTTTATCGGTCCCCCAGCGAAATCAATACCACGTGATGCTTGTGCTTTCATTATTTTACTCGTTTCATCCATTAATGTCGGAATAAAACGAAGAGAAATTGACATCATTAATGCGATTTCATGAACAGGAACCTTTATACGCTTCAACGGCTTTAATAACGTCTCCAAACCATCTGTAATTTCAATAGGTGTCGTCGTTAACGTTAATAATGTCGTCATTAAAATAATAACGAAGAATCGTACAGAAATGTATATCCCTTGCTCTAATCCTTTTTCATGTATCGAAAACCAACCAAGCTGGAGTAGTACATCCCCCTCTTTATTTGTAAAAATATGCAGGAAAAATGTAAAAAGAAAAATCCATAAAATTGGTTTTAAGCCCGAAAGTACATAACGAATCGGCACTTTTGCAAAAAATAAAGCAATGAGTGCATATAAAAATAAAAATCCATATGAAATCGCATTATTTGCTAAGAAAACAACAAATACATATAAAAAGACAATCAGCAGCTTCGTACGTGGATCAAGTTGATGAATAAGTGAATTCCCCGGGATATATCTCCCAATAATCAACTGCTGCATGATTCATGACCACCTTTTCGTAACACCTGCACAACTTCATGAGTAAGATCCTCTAAAGATAAGGTAGCCTTTGGAATTGAAATACCAAACTTCTCTTCAATTGCACGTTTATACTTTAATGACATAGGAAGATCCACACCAATTTTCTCTAGTTCATCAGCATGTGAAAATACTTCCTCTGCACTTCCTTGCAAAAAGACCGTTCCTTTATGCATAACTACAATCTGCTCCGCATACTGAGCGGCATCCTCCATATTATGCGTTACAAGGATAACTGTAAGCCCCTTCTCCTTATGCAACTTATAAAACATCTGCATAAGTTCGTTCTGCCCTTTTGGATCTAGACCTGCTGTAGGTTCATCTAATACAAGCACTTCAGGTTCCATCGCCAATACACCCGCTATCGCAACACGCCTCATTTGCCCGCCACTTAACTCAAACGGTGAACGTGTTAACAGTTCTGGCTCTAACCCTACAAGTTCAATTGCCTCTCTTGCCTTTTGCTTCGCTTCTTCTACAGATACCCCAAAATTAGTAGGGCCGAAACAAATATCTTTCTCCACAGTCTCTTCAAACAACTGATGTTCTGGGAATTGAAAGACAACCCCTACTTTTTTACGTAGTGGCTTTAGCTTTTTTTCTTTCTTTCCTGCCGAAATCAAATGTTCACCAATTTGAACTGTACCATTTGTCGGCTGCAATAAACCATTTAAATGTTGAATCATCGTCGACTTACCTGAACCAGTATGACCGATAATGGCATAATAGCCCCCACTTGGAAACGACACGTCTACATCATAAAGCGCGCGTCTTTCAAATGGAGTTTTATATTGATAACGATGTTCTACTTTTTGGAATGTAATCTCCAAAGTTCGTTCACCAAGCTTTCCATTGTAAGATGCGTATTTTGCAAAATAATTTCATTTCTTTTTAATAATTCTGCTATTTTCACCGAAAACGGTACATCTAAGCCAATTTCTTGGAGCATATGAGAGGACTTGAAAATTTTCTCTGGAGTCCCTTCCTCTAATATTTCTCCCTTATTTAAAATAATGACACGATCTGACTGTGCCGCTTCTTCTAAATCGTGCGTAATTGATAACACAGTAATACCTTTTTGATTAACAAGTTGTCTAACCGTTTCTACTACTTCACGTCTTCCTTGAGGATCTAACATTGACGTTGCTTCATCTAATATTAAAATAGATGGCTGAAGTGCTAAAACGCCTGCTATTGCCACTCGCTGCTTTTGCCCACCAGATAAGGAATGAGGCTCATCATTAAGAAAATCTTCCATACGGACAAGTCGTAAGGCCTGTTCTAATCTTTCAATCATTTGTTCTCTGGGCATTCCGATATTCTCTAAGCCAAATACAACATCATCTTGCACTGTTGTTCCAACAAATTGATTATCTGGATTTTGAAATACCATTCCAATTTGTTTTCGAACATCCCATACCGTTTCCTCTGATAAAACCATTGAATCATTTACTGTAATAGTCCCTGCTTCCGGCAAAAACAAACCATTCAATAATTTTGCAAGTGTAGACTTTCCTGAACCGTTTTGTCCAATAATAGATACCCATTCTCCCTCATATAAGGAAAATGAAACATCTTTTAATGCATACGTGGCTGCCCCAGGATATTGAAATGATATATTTCCTATCCGAAGTTTCTCTTTTTTCAATAGAAGGCACCCTTTCCTTCGCCAAGCTCGCCTATTTTTATATTTAAAAAAAAGGGCCATGACCAGTTTCTTGAAAAGAACTGTCCTGCCCTTTTAATTATCATTATACTAACTCGATAATTACCATTGGTGCTGCGTCTCCGCGACGTGGACCAATTTTTGCAATACGAGTGTATCCGCCTTGGCGCTCAGCATAGCGTGGAGCTACATCAGCGAATAATTTTTGAAGTGCATCTTGACCAGTCTCAGCGTTAGCTACTTCATTGCGAATGAAAGCTGCTGCTTGACGACGAGCATGAAGATCTCCGCGTTTACCTAAAGTGATCATTTTTTCCACTACAGAACGAAGTTCTTTTGCACGAGTTTCTGTCGTTTGGATGCGCTCGTTGATAATTAAATCAGTAGCTAAGTCACGTAACATAGCTTTACGTTGCGCACTTGTACGGCCTAATTTTCTGTATGCCATTCGTAGTTCCCTCCTTTGTTCATGGGTTTAAATCCTCAGTCGTCTTTACGTAAACCTAAACCTAATTCCTCAAGTTTATGTTTAACTTCTTCTAAGGATTTACGTCCTAAGTTACGAACTTTCATCATATCTTCTTCTGTTTTGTTCGCAAGCTCTTGTACAGTATTAATTCCTGCACGTTTTAGGCAATTATAAGAACGAACAGAAAGGTCTAGTTCTTCGATAGTCATCTCAAGAACTTTCTCTTTTTGATCTTCTTCCTTCTCGACCATAATCTCAGCATTTTGTGCTTCATCAGTTAAACCAACAAAGATATTTAAATGCTCAGTTAAGATTTTGGCACCTAAAGAGATAGCTTCTTTTGGCCCGATGCTTCCATCCGTCCATACATCAAGCGTAAGCTTATCATAATTAGCCACTTGTCCGACACGTGTCTTTTCCACTTGGTAAGTCACACGTGATACTGGAGTATAAATAGAATCAATAGGAATTACTCCTATTGGTTGATCTTCGCTTTTATTTGCATCAGCTGGCGTATACCCACGGCCACGCTTTGCAGTTAAACGCACGCGGAAATGCGCATCTTTTGCTAACGTTGCAATGTGTAAATCTGGATTTAAGATTTCTACATCACTATCGTGAGTAATATCAGCAGCTGTGACAATACCTTCGCCCTGCACATCAATTTCCAACGTCTTCTCTTCTTCAGAGTAGATTTTAAGAGCTAACTTTTTCAAGTTTAAGATGATCGTCGTAACGTCTTCTACTACGCCCTCAACTGTTGAAAATTCATGTAATACGCCATCGATTTGGATAGCAGTAACAGCGGCACCAGGGAGTGAGGATAAAAGAATACGACGTAAGGAGTTACCCAAAGTAGTACCATATCCACGCTCAAGCGGTTCAATTACGAATTTACCATATTTAGCATCTTCGTTAAGTTCAACCGTTTCGATTTTCGGCTTTTCGATTTCAATCATTAACTAAACCCTCCTTCAAAACGTCGAAACCCCGGTTAAACAAAGGTATAACCCCTGTCTAACCGAAAGTCCCCCTTAGGCAGTTCCCGATTGTGCACAACAAGCGATGTTTCTGTACGAAATTTCTCGATAATGCATCATATCCATTATAGACAAAAGGGAAAATTCTATACAGAAAAATTACACACGACGACGTTTTGGCGGACGACATCCATTATGAGGAACTGGAGTAACATCTCTAATTGCTGTTACTTCTAGACCTGCAGCTTGAAGAGCACGAATTGCAGCTTCACGACCAGCACCAGGACCTTTAACAGTAACCTCTAAAGTTTTTAAACCGTGCTCCATTGCAACTTTAGCAGCAGCTTCAGCAGCCATTTGCGCAGCGAATGGAGTAGATTTACGAGATCCACGGAAACCAAGTGCACCAGCACTAGACCAAGAAAGCGCGTTACCGTGAGTATCTGTAAGTGTTACGATTGTGTTGTTGAAAGTAGAACGAATATGAGCTATACCAGCTTCGATATTCTTTTTCACACGTTTTTTACGAGTGTTTGTTTTACGTGCCATTGTTAGTTCAACCTCCTTTACTTATTATTTCTTTTTATTTGCTACTGTACGACGTGGACCTTTACGTGTACGAGCATTGTTTTTAGAATTTTGACCACGAACTGGTAAACCACGACGGTGACGAAGACCACGGTAAGAACCGATCTCCATTAGACGTTTAATGTTAAGAGATACTTCACGACGAAGGTCTCCCTCAACTTTAATACGATCGATAACATCACGGATACGTCCTAATTCGTCTTCCGTTAAATCACGAACTCGTGTTTCTGAAGAAATACCAGCTTCAGTAAGAATTTTTTCAGCAGTTGTGCGACCAATGCCGAATACGTAAGTTAAAGAAATAACAACGCGTTTGTCTCGAGGAATATCTACACCTGCGATACGTGCCATTCTGAATGCACCTCCTTCTGATTAACCTTGTTTTTGTTTATGTTTAGGGTTTTCACAAATAACCATTACTTTTCCACGTCTACGAATAACTTTACATTTTTCGCAGATTGGTTTAACTGACGGTCTTACTTTCATGTCTCGAACCTCCTTAAAGATTACGGAGTGCTATATTATTTAAAACGGTACGTAATACGACCACGATTTAAATCGTACGGAGATAATTCTACCGTAACTTTGTCTCCTGGTAAAATACGAATGAAGTTCATACGGATTTTACCAGAAACGTGAGCCAATACGACATGCCCATTCTCTAATTCTACTTTGAACATAGCATTTGGCAACGTTTCAAGAACGGTACCTTCGACTTCAATTACATCATCTTTAGCCATTCAATAGTTCTCCCTTCTTCAAATCAGTAACATTTTACACTGCTCTGAAATCCCGGAGAGCCAGCTACTTATAAAGTGGTAAGGATTTCGTATCCTGCTTCTGTAAGAGCAATCGTGTGCTCAAAATGGGCACACCATTTACCATCTACCGTTACCACTGTCCAGTCATCAGATAGTGTTTTTACATATCGTCTTCCTTGATTCACCATCGGCTCAACACAGATGACCATTCCCGGCTTTAATCTAGGGCCTCTATTTGGTGGACCATAGTGCGGGATTTGAGGGTCCTCATGTAAGTCTTGCCCGATTCCGTGACCAACATACTCCCTAACGATCGAGAATCCATTCTCTTCAGCATGGGTTTGAACCGCATGTGAGATATTTGATAATCTCTCGCCTGGTTTTACTTGTTCTAGACCAAGATACAACGATTTTTCTGTGACATCAAGTAGCTTTTGAACAGATTCAGAAATGTTTCCAACTGGATACGTCCATGCAGAATCTCCATGGTACCCATTGTATTTCGCACCAATATCGATACTGATGATATCGCCCTCTTTGAGCTTGCGCTTTCCTGGAATTCCGTGTACAAGCTCTTCATTTACAGAAGCACATATGCTCCCCGGAAATCCGTTGTATCCTTTAAAAGATGGCGTAGCACCATATTTTTGAATCGTCTTTTCCGCTATTTGATCGAGCTCTTTCGTTGTAATTCCTGGAGTAATGTGCTGTTTCAACTCTTGATGAGTTAAAGCAACGATTCTGCCAGCTTCTCGCATGATTTCTATCTCGCGAGGAGTTTTGCAGATGATCATTACGCTAAGCCTCCGATGAGAACATCGATATCAGCAAATACTTTATTGATATCTTG
Source organism: Bacillus sp. MYb78 (assembly GCF_002975115.1). Taxonomy (NCBI): domain Bacteria; kingdom Bacillati; phylum Bacillota; class Bacilli; order Caryophanales; family Bacillaceae; genus Bacillus; species Bacillus sp. MYb78. The sequence continues at coordinate 45,094 of NZ_PCOB01000027.1, read as the reverse complement.
CTCACCATTAATGCTTTTTAAGTAACCAAGCTCGTCGTAGAAATCAAGCAAAGGTTTTGTTTGCTTAATATTCACATCTAAACGATTTGCTACAGTTTCTTCATTGTCATCAGAGCGTTGGTATAATTCGCCACCACATTTATCGCACACATCAGCTGTTGCTGGTGGATTGAATTCTAAGTGGTAAGTCGCACCGCACTCTTTACAAATGCGACGGCCTGTAAGGCGTTTTAATAACAACCCTGAATCCACATTAATGTTTAAAACATAGTCGATTTTTTTGCCAAGATCTTTCATAATCTCTTCAAGAGCTGATGCTTGTGCAACAGTTCGTGGGAAACCGTCTAGTAAGAAACCTCTTACGCAGTCTTCTTGACTTAAACGTTCACGAACAATTCCGATTGTAACTTCATCTGGAACAAGTGCACCTTTATCAATAAAAGATTTTGCTTGTAGACCCATTTCAGTTTCAGCCTTCATAGCTGCACGGAACATATCTCCTGTTGAAATGTGAGGGATGTTATACTTGGCTACAATCTGTTCGGCTTGTGTACCTTTACCAGCACCAGGAAGCCCCATTAAAATTAAGTTCATCCTTGTTCCCCCTCAGTACATGAGCATGTAGGGAAGATGGTTCTTCCCACTTACTCACTGCTTGATAAACCCTTTGTAATGGCGTTTTACCAGTTGGCTTTCTAGCTGCTTCATTGTTTCTAAAGCAACGCCGACAACGATTAACATACTCGTTCCACCAATCTGTGCAGATGGAGGAAGATTTCCCAATTTCGTAAAGATAACTGGTAAGATTGCAATCGCTGCTAGGAAAATTGATCCTACAAAGGTCAAACGATACAAGATTTTTGTTAGATATTGTTCTGTATTCTTACCCGGACGAATACCTGGAACATATCCACCTTGCTTGTTTAGATTCTCTGACATTTGCTCTGGATTAACCTGAACAAACGCATAGAAATATGTGAAGGCTACAATGAGCGCAACATATATGATCATTCCCACTGGGTGAGAATAGTTAAAGTTTGCAATAATCCACTGCGATACATCATGTTTCGGGAAGAACTGTGCAATAGTTGGAGGCGTAATTAAGAATGAAACAGCAAAAATGACTGGAATAACACCCGCACTATTTACCTTAAGCGGTAAATGTGTGTTTTGTGCTCCAGCATGATTCCCATTCCCTCCTGTTACACGCTTCGCGTATTGAATTGGGATCTTTCTAACAGCTTGTTGAATGAAAATAACACCAACAATAACTGCTAGCACAGCTAGTAAAATCAATGCAACTTTAACGATACTCATGAACAATTGATCTCCGATATTTTGAAACTGTTGTTGATACACTTGAGATATAACACTTGGGATCGCTGCAGCAATACCGCCAAAGATAAGGATGGAAATACCATTACCCACACCTTTAGCTGTAATCTGTTCGCCTAACCACATTAAAAATGCAGTACCAGCAGTCAGTACCGTAGCAATGTATAAATAAGTGCTCCAACCAGGATTCAAAATTAATTGCCCACCTACCATACCGTTAAAACCGATTGACATACCAAACCCCTGAATAAACGCAAGAACAATTGTAAAGTAACGCGTGAATTGCGTTAGTTTACGACGGCCCATTTCACCTTGCTTCGACCATTCCGAAAATTTAGGAACAACATCCATCTGCAATAATTGCACGATGATGGATGCTGTAATATACGGCATGATTCCCATCGCAAAGATGGAGAAGTTTTTCAAGGCGCCACCGCCAAATGTATTTAGAATACCTAAAGCATTTAATTGGTCTTGTGCTTTCAGTACGTCTCCATTTGTAAATGGCACTGGGATAAACGTGCCAATCCTGAATACGATTAACATCGCTAAAGTGAATAATATTTTACGTCTTATCTCAGCAACGCGCATAAAGTTGGAGATTGTACGAAACATTAGATCACCTCAACTGATCCGCCAGCTGCTTCAATTGCTTCTTTAGCACTTGAAGAGAACTTGTGCGCTTTAACAGTTAGTTTTTTCTCTACTGCTCCGCTTGCAAGAATTTTAACACCGTCGTTTAACTTGCTGATAACGCCAGTTTCCAGCAATAATTCAGGTGTTACTTCTGTACCATCTTCAAAACGATTTAACGTTGATAAGTTTACAATAGTAAACTCTTTACGGTTAATGTTTGTGAAGCCGCGTTTTGGTAAACGACGGAATAATGGAGTTTGACCACCTTCGAAGCCAAGACGAACACCGCCACCAGAACGTGCGTTTTGTCCTTTATGACCTTTACCAGCAGTTTTACCGTTACCAGAACCGATACCACGACCGACACGGTTACGTACTTTACGAGAACCTTCTGCAGGTTTTAATTCATGAAGTTTCATTCCCAGGCACCTCCTTATATTAATGAGTTATCCTTAAGCTTCTTTTACAGTTAAAAGGTGAGAAACTTTGTTGATCATACCAAGAATAGCAGGAGTTTCTTCCTTAACTACAGTTGAATTCAACTTTTTAAGACCTAAAGCTTCTACCGTCGCACGTTGATCTTGTGGACGACCAATTACACTACGAGTGAGGGTAATTTCTAACTTTTTCGCCATTTGTTTTCCCTCCTTAACCTAGTAGCTCTTCTACAGATTTACCGCGTAATTTTGCAACATCTTCAGCGCGCTTAAGTTCGCTTAATCCGTTCACAGTAGCGCGAATCATGTTGATTGGTGTGTTAGAACCAAGAGATTTCGAAAGAATATCTTGTACACCAGCTAATTCAAGTACCGCACGAACAGGTCCACCAGCAATAACACCAGTACCTTCAGCAGCAGGTTTTAAGAATACTTCACCAGCTCCAAAGTGACCGTTGATTGTGTGTGGAATTGTTGTACCAACTAATGGTACAGCGATTAAGTTTTTCTTAGCGTCTTCGATAGCTTTGCGGATTGCGTCTGGTACCTCTTGTGCTTTACCAGTACCGAATCCAACATGACCGTTTTTATCGCCAACTACAACTAGTGCAGCAAAGCGGAAACGACGACCACCCTTAACAACTTTCGCGACACGATTTATCGTAACTACACGTTCTTCAAGTTCTAATTTACTTGGGTCAATGCGATGCATCAATTTTCCCTCCTTTGACCATTAAAATTGTAATCCAGCCTCACGAGCAGCTTCAGCTAGAGCTTTAACACGGCCATGGTATAAGTAACCACCGCGATCAAATACTACTTCTTTAACGCCTTTCTCTACAGCACGCTTAGCAACTGATTCTCCAACTTTCGTAGCAGCTTCAGTATTGCTAGTACCGTTAAGAGCAAGGTCTTTATCAAGAGTAGATGCACTTACTAACGTTACACCATTCACATCATCAATAACTTGAGCGTAAATATGTTGGTTAGAACGGAACACGTTTAAACGTGGACGCTCTGCAGTACCAGTAAGTTTAGCACGTACACGTGCATGTCTTTTCTTACGAGTCGCATTTTTATCAGCTTTAGTGATCATTTTCTTGTCACTCCTTTCTCTCACCTAACGGGTTTACTTAGCAGTTTTACCTTCTTTACGACGAACAACTTCGCCTTCGTAACGAATACCTTTACCTTTGTAAGGCTCAGGAGCACGTACAGCACGGATGTTAGCAGCAAATTCGCCAACACGTTGCTTGTCGATACCTTTAATTACGATTTTAGTTGGTGCAGGTACTTCAACTTCAAGTCCTGCTTCCGGAGTCATTTCTACTGGATGAGAATAACCTACGCTTAAAACAAGTTTATCTCCTTGTTTTTGAGCACGGTAACCAACACCGACTAATTCAAGTCCGCGTGCGAAACCTGCAGTTACACCTTCAACCATGTTTCCGATTAAAGCACGAGTTGTACCGTGTAATGCACGGTGTTCCTTCTGTTCAGATGGACGCTCAACTGTTAGTGTATTTTCTTCAATTTTGATAGACATATCAGCATTGAATTTACGAGTTAATTCACCTTTAGGGCCTTTTACTGTTACAGTATTGTCTTCTGCAATTGTAATAGTAACACCTGCAGGGATTTCAAGAATCTTTTTACCAATACGAGACATGTGGTCACACCTCCGTTCGTTTTAAATATATATTACCAAACGTATGCTACTACTTCTCCACCAGTTTGTAATTGACGAGCGTCTTTGTCTGTCATTACTCCCTTAGATGTAGAAACAAGAGCGATACCTAATCCGTTAAGTACACGTGGTACTTCGTCAGCTTTAGCGTAAACGCGTAAGCCAGGTTTACTGATACGTTTTAATCCAGTGATTACACGTTCATTGTTTGCACCATATTTCAGGAAAATACGAAGGATACCTTGTTTGTTATCCTCGATGTATTCTACATCACGAATGAAACCTTCACGTTTTAAAAGTTCAGCGATCTCTTTTTTGATTTTAGAAGCAGGAACCTCTAATTTCTCATGACGTACCATGTTCGCATTACGGATGCGAGTAAGCATGTCTGCAATTGGATCTGTCATCACCATGTGTTTTACCTCCTTCCCATTTGTGGGTTTTACCAACTAGCTTTTTTAACACCAGGAATTTGACCTTTATATGCAAGTTCACGGAAACAAATACGGCAAAGTTTAAATTTGCGGTATACAGAATGCGGACGACCGCAGCGTTCGCAACGTGTATACTCTTGTACTTTAAACTTAGGAGTACGCTTTTGTTTCGCTATCATAGATTTTTTAGCCACGTTTTCGCCTCCTCTACTTAGCGTTGGCTTCCATTATTTTTGGAATGGCATACCGAATTGTGTTAAAAGTTCACGAGCTTCTTCATCAGTTTTCGCTGTAGTAACGATTACGATGTCCATACCGCGTACTTTGCTTACTTTATCATAATCAATCTCAGGGAAGATAAGTTGCTCTTTAACACCTAATGTGTAGTTCCCACGACCATCGAATGATTTCTTAGAAACACCACGGAAATCACGTACACGTGGTAAAGAAACCGATACTAATTTGTCGAAGAACTCATACATTTGCTCGCCGCGTAAAGTTACTTTCGCACCGATTGGCATACCTTCACGAAGACGGAAACCAGCGATTGATTTTTTAGCACGAGTTACAACAGGTTTTTGACCTGCGATTTGTGTTAATTCTTCTACTGCATTGTCTAAAGCTTTTGAGTTAGATACCGCGTCACCAACACCAGTGTTGATTACGATCTTTTCGATTTTCGGTACTTCCATCACAGATTTATAGTTAAACTTGCTCACTAGAGCAGGAGTAATTTCCTTTTGGAACTTCTCTTTAAGGCGATTCAATGAAGTGACCTCCTTTCTTAAGAAAATTATTTATCTAATAATTCACCAGATTTTTTTGCAATACGAACTTTTTTACCATCTTCTACTTTGAAGCCTACGCGAGTAGGTTCACCTGTTTTCGGATCTAAAATCATAACGTTAGAAACGTGAATAGGTGCTTCTTTAGTAATAATTCCACCTTGTGGATTTAATTGAGATGGCTTAGAGTGTTTTTTAACGATGTTAACACCCTCAACGATAACACGGTTTTGCTTTGGGAAAGCCACAAGGATAACGCCTTGTTTTCCTTTGTCTTTACCAGTGATTACCTGTACTTTATCACCTTTTTTTACATGCATCTTAATTCTGCACCTCCTTAGCAAGGCAATACCTTAAATTATAGAACTTCTGGAGCTAAAGAAACGATCTTCATGAAGTTGCTATCACGTAATTCACGAGCTACTGGTCCGAAGATACGAGTACCACGTGGGCTCTTATCGTCTTTAATGATAACCGCTGCGTTTTCATCAAATTTGATGTAAGAACCGTCCGGACGACGAGCTCCGCTCTTCGTACGTACTACTACTGCTTTAACAACGTCACCTTTTTTAACAACGCCACCTGGTGTTGCTTGTTTTACCGTAGCAACGATAATGTCACCAATGTTAGCATATTTACGACCAGAGCCGCCTAATACTTTAATTGTTAAAAGTTCACGTGCACCAGAGTTGTCAGCAACTTTCAAACGAGATTCTTGTTGGATCATGTTATGAAACCTCCCTTCGGACTAAAAATTCCGATTCGTCTATTTAGATAATAACCGCTTCTTCAACGATTTCAACTAAACGGAAACGCTTAGTAGCAGAAAGCGGGCGAGTTTCCATGATTTTAACGATATCGCCAAGTTTCGCTTGGTTTTGCTCATCATGGGCTTTGTACTTCTTAGAATACTTAACACGTTTTCCGTACAAGGAATGAGTTTTGTAAGTTTCAACTAAAACTGTAATCGTTTTGTCCATTTTGTCAGACACTACACGACCAGTATAAACTTTGCGTTGGTTACGTTCGCTCACTATGCAAACCTCCCCTCAATTTATCGATTAATTCCGATCTCTCTTTCACGAACTACAGTTTTCATACGAGCAATTGCTTTACGCACTTCACGAATGCGAGTTGGATTCTCTAATTGTCCTGTAGCAAGTTGGAAGCGAAGATTAAACAACTCTTCCTTTAAAGCTTTAACTTTTGTTTCGATTTCGGCAGTGGTTAATTCACGAATATCATTAGTTTTCATTAGATTCACCACCATTTTCTTCACGTTTTACGAATTTACATTTCACAGGTAACTTGTGAGCTGCAAGACGTAATGCTTCGCGTGCTACCTCTTCAGATACACCCGCGATTTCGAACATAATTTTCCCAGGTTTTACTACTGCTACCCAGCCTTCTGGTGCCCCTTTACCGGAACCCATACGTACTTCTAGAGGTTTTGCAGTGTAAGGTTTAGAAGGGAAAATTTTAATCCATACTTTACCGCCACGTTTCATGTAACGAGTCATTGCACGACGAGCAGCTTCGATTTGACGGTTTGTAATCCATGAAGCAGCTTGTGCTTGTAAACCGAATTCACCGAAAGCAACTTCAGTTCCACCTTTAGCACGACCACGCATTTTACCACGATGCTCTCTACGATATTTTACGCGTTTTGGCATTAACATATTATTTTCCTCCTTCCTCAGAAGCTTTCTTTTTTGTAGGAAGGACTTCTCCACGGTAGATCCATACTTTTACGCCTAATTTACCGTATGTTGTATCAGCTTCAACTGCTGCATAGTCAATATCAGCGCGAAGTGTATGAAGTGGAACAGTTCCTTCACTGTAAGATTCTGCACGAGCGATATCAGCTCCGCCAAGACGACCAGAAACCTGTGTTTTAATACCTTTAGCACCTGCACGCATAGCACGTTGAATAACTTGCTTTTGTGCACGACGGAATGATACACGGTTTTCTAATTGACGAGCGATGTTTTCGCCTACTAATTTAGCGTTAAGATCAGCTCTCTTAACTTCTAAAATGTTGATGTGTACACGCTTGCCTGTTAATTGGTTAAGAGCTTTACGAAGTGCTTCAACTTCAGTACCACCTTTACCAATTACCATACCAGGTTTTGCAGTGTGAATTGTAACATTTACACGATTTGCTGCACGTTCGATTTCTACTTTAGCAACAGCAGAATCTTTTAAGCGTACATTAATGTACTCACGGATTTTGATGTCTTCATGTAATAATGTAGCGTAATCTTTCTCAGCGAACCAACGAGATTCCCAGTCACGGATAACACCGACACGAAGACCAATTGGATTAACCTTTTGACCCATCGATTATCCCTCCTTCTTTTCTGATACCACAACTGTAATGTGGCTTGTGCGTTTGTTAATTTGGCTTGCACGACCCATTGCACGTGGACGGAAACGTTTCAACGTTGGACCTTCGTCAACGAAGACTTTTTCAACAACTAGGTTGTTAATGTCCATCTCATAATTGTGCTCTGCATTTGCGATTGCAGATTTTAAAACTTTTTCTACAACTGGAGAAGCAGTTTTTGGTGTGTGGTTAAGGATAGCAATCGCTTCACCCACTTGCTTACCTCGGATTAAGTCTACTACTAAACGAACTTTACGAGGAGCAATACGAACTGTTCTCGCTACTGCTTTAGCTTGCATTGAAGTGCCTCCTCTCATTATCTTCTAGTTTTCTTATCGTCAGCAAGGTGACCTTTATACGTACGAGTTGGTGCGAATTCACCTAACTTATGGCCAACCATATCCTCAGTGATGTACACAGGTACGTGTTTACGACCATCATATACAGCGATTGTGTGTCCGATGAACTGAGGGAAGATTGTTGAACGGCGAGACCAAGTTTTAACAACTTGTTTTTGCTCAGATGCAACTAATTTTTCCATTTTGCTCATTAAGTGATCATCGACAAATGGTCCTTTTTTTAAGCTACGAGCCATTTTGGTGCCTCCCTTCGTGATTGGCGTACGGTTCTAGAAATGAACCGTACTACAATCCCATTATTTTTTACGACGACGAACGATGAATTTGTCAGACGCTTTGTTTTTCTTACGAGTCTTGAATCCAAGAGTTGGTTTACCCCATGGAGACATTGGAGACTTACGTCCGATTGGAGAACGTCCTTCACCACCACCGTGTGGGTGATCAACCGGGTTCATTACAGAACCACGAACTGTTGGGCGTTTACCTAACCAGCGAGAGCGACCTGCTTTACCGATTTTAATAAGTTCGTGTTGTTCGTTACCTACTTGACCGATTGAAGCGCGACAAGCAGATAATACAAGACGTACTTCACCAGAAGTTAAACGTACAAGTACGTATTTACCTTCTTTACCAAGTACTTGAGCAGATGTACCAGCAGAACGAACTAATTGTCCGCCACGACCAGGCTTAAGCTCGATGTTATGAACAACAGTACCTACTGGAATGTTGATTAATGGTAATGCGTTACCGATTTTGATGTCAGCTTCTGGGCCAGACATAACTTCCATACCTACTTCTAAAGATTTAGGAGCAAGAATGTAACGTTTTTCACCGTCAACGTAGTTAATTAATGCGATATTCGCAGAGCGGTTTGGATCGTATTCGATCGTAGCAACGCGTCCTGGAATTCCATCTTTGTTACGCTTAAAGTCGATGATACGGTATTGACGCTTATGTCCGCCACCTTGATGACGTACAGTAATTTTACCTTGGTTATTACGACCAGCCTTCTTGCTTAAAGGAGCAAGTAATGACTTTTCGGGTCTGTCAGTCGTGATTTCAGCGAAATCATTCGTAGTCATATTACGACGACCGTTAGTAGTTGGATTATACTTTTTAATTCCCATCTCAATTTCCCTCCTTCTTTAGTAAGAATTAAACGCCTTGGAAGATTTCGATTTCTTTGCTGTCAGCAGTTAGCTTAACGATTGCTTTACGACGACGGCTAGTAAAACCAGCGTGACGACCAACGCGTTTTGCTTTCGGCTTGTAGTTCATGATGTTCACTTTTTCTACTTTAACACCAAAGATCGCTTCAAGAGCATCTTTAACTTCTGTTTTATTAGATTTAACGTCCACATCGAACGTGTATTTTTTTTCAGCCATCATTTCCATAGAACGTTCAGTGATAACTGGGCGCTTAATGATATCACGAGGATCTCTCATTATGCAAGCACCTCCTCTACTTTTTCCACTGCCGCTTTTGTCATGATTAGCTTATCATGATGAAGCACGTCTAAAACGTTTACGCCATCAGCAGTGATTACTGTTACTCCAGGGATATTGCGAGCAGATAACTCTACAGATTCGTTTGCATCAGCAGTTACGATAAGAGCTTTCTTCTCAACAGTTAATCCTTTAAGTACTGCTAGCATGTCTTTTGTTTTTGGTGCATTTAACACTAGGTCTTCAAGAACTACAATGTTGTTCTCAACTACTTTAGTAGCTAATGCAGATTTGATTGCTAAACGACGAACTTTCTTAGGAAGTTTGTACGCATAGCTTCTTGGTGTAGGTCCGAATACCGTACCACCACCACGCCATTGAGGAGAGCGGATAGACCCTTGACGAGCACGTCCAGTTCCTTTTTGACGCCATGGTTTACGACCACCACCGCGAACTTCAGAGCGAGTTTTTACTTTGTGTGTACCTTGACGTAAAGATGCACGTTGCATCATTACAGCTTCGAAAAGTACAGCTTCATTTGGTTCGATACCGAAAATAGCTTCAGCTAATTCGATTTCACCAACCTGTGAACCAGTTTGGTTATATACAGTAACTTTTGGCATTGGAATTCCTCCTTCCTATTGTGAATTATTTGCTAACCTTCACAGCGCCTTGAACAACTACAAGAGATTTCTTAGCACCTGGAACGTTACCTTTTACTAGTAATAAGTTGCGCTCAGTGTCAACTTGAACGATTTCTAAGTTTTGGATAGTAACTTGGTCTCCACCCATACGTCCAGCAAGTTTTTTGCCTTTGAATACACGGTTCGGAGCAACTGGGCCCATTGAACCTGGACGACGGTGATAGCGAGAACCATGAGACATAGGTCCGCGAGATTGTCCGTGGCGTTTGATAACACCTTGGAAACCTTTACCTTTAGAAATTCCTGTTACGTCAACGATTTCACCTGCAGCGAAAACTTCAACTTTTACCTCTTGACCAACCTCTAATCCGTCCACGTCTGCATCGCGGATTTCGCGAATGAAGCGCTTAGGAGTTGTAGATGCTTTAGCAGTGTGGCCTTGTTCAGGTTTGTTAGTTAACTTTTCACGCTTATCTTCAAATCCTAACTGGATTGCATTGTAGCCATCAGTTTCAGTTGTTTTCTTTTGAAGAACAACGTTTGGATTAGCAGCGATAACTGTTACTGGGATTAACTCACCGTTCTCAGCAAATACTTGAGTCATACCGATCTTTCTTCCTAAGATTCCTTTGGTCATGAGTTACACCTCCTACATTTTTAAGTTATATAATTTATAGTTTGATTTCGATATCTACACCAGACGGTAAGTCTAAACGCATTAATGAATCTACTGTTTGTGGAGTAGGACTCACGATATCGATTAAACGTTTGTGTGTGCGCATTTCGAATTGCTCACGAGAATCTTTGTACTTATGAACAGCACGAAGAATTGTGTAAATAGTCTTCTCAGTTGGTAATGGGATCGGACCAGAAACTGTTGCCCCAGAACGCTTAGCTGTTTCTACAATTTTCTCAGCTGATTGATCAAGAATACGGTGATCATAAGCTTTTAAACGGATACGAATTTTTTCTTTTGCCATTATTTTCCCTCCTTCGTTCGCCTATTTCTAAAATAGACCTTCTCCATGGAAATTTCCCCACACCATGCCATGGCAAAGCGGCCGGGTGTGTCAGCAACCTTCCACTTCATCGCAGTCAAAGACCAACATTGTCTATTATACAATGTTATTCGTCTAGATGCAAGCATCTTTTTGTTTGCATCTGCTTTTCTCTACTTTTGCTATTATACATGGCACTTTAAAGAATTTCAAGTTTTCATCTAACAGAATTCGTTTTACAGTTTCTGGATTATCTTTTGTTGTTTTTATATTACTATAGAAGAAACTCGTCAAAACAAAAAAAACACACTCTTCTTCTTTATATAAACGCAAACAAAAAACCTAAGGGAAAATCCCTTAGGTTTTTTTATATCAGCTAAGATTACTCAACGATAGTAGCAACTACACCGTAACCTACTGTACGTCCACCTTCACGAATAGAGAATTTAGTTCCCTCTTCGATAGCGATTGGAGCGATAAGTTCGATAGTCATTTCGATGTTGTCACCAGGCATTACCATTTCAGTACCTTCTGGTAATTGGATGATACCAGTTACGTCAGTTGTACGGAAGTAGAACTGAGGACGGTAGTTAGCGAAGAATGGAGTGTGACGTCCACCTTCTTCTTTAGATAATACGAAAACTTCAGCTTTGAATTTAGCGTGTGCTTTTACAGAGCCAGTTTTAGCAAGAACTTGTCCACGTTGGATGTCTTCACGAGCAACCCCACGAAGAAGAGCACCGATGTTGTCTCCAGCTTGAGCTTGGTCAAGAAGTTTACGGAACATTTCTACACCAGTTACAGTTGTAGAAGCATTCTCTTCAGCAAGACCGATGATTTCTACTACGTCACCAACTTTAACGATTCCGCGCTCTACACGACCAGTTGCAACTGTACCACGACCTGTGATAGAGAATACATCCTCGATAGGCATTAAGAATGGTTTGTCAGTTTCACGTTCTGGAGTTGGGATGTAAGCATCAACTTCAGTCATTAATTCAATGATTTTTGCTTCCCAATCAGCTTCTCCTTGAAGAGCTTTAAGAGCAGAACCTTTGATTACAGGAATGTCGTCGCCTGGGAATCCGTATTCAGATAATAGGTCACGAACTTCCATTTCTACTAATTCTAATAATTCTTCGTCGTCTACCATGTCGCATTTGTTTAAGAATACAACGATGTAAGGAACACCTACTTGACGAGAAAGAAGGATGTGCTCACGTGTTTGAGGCATTGGGCCATCAGCAGCAGATACTACTAAGATACCGCCGTCCATTTGAGCAGCACCAGTGATCATGTTTTTAACATAGTCAGCGTGACCTGGGCAGTCAACGTGTGCATAGTGACGAGTTTCAGTTTCGTACTCAACGTGTGCAGTTGAGATTGTGATTCCGCGCTCTCTTTCTTCTGGAGCAGCGTCGATTTGATCGTATCCGCGTGCTTCAGCACCACCAGCTTTTGCAAGAACTGTAGTGATCGCAGCAGTTAATGTAGTTTTACCATGGTCAACGTGGCCGATTGTACCGATGTTAACATGGGGTTTAGAACGTTCGAATTTAGCTTTAGCCATTCTAAATTCCTCCTTAGTTTATATAGGTTATTTTATATTTAGACTAGAAAGCGAAACTTACGTCCCACTTTCTAAGCTTACATAAGTAGTTATACTCGAACAATTGATAAAAATCAATTATTCGCCTTTATTTTTTTTAATAATTTCTTCTGAAACAGACTTCGGTACTTCTTCATAATGATCAAATGTCATTGAGAATGTTCCGCGTCCTTGAGTGTTAGAACGTAATGCTGTCGCATAACCGAACATTTCAGAAAGTGGAACCATAGCGCGAACAACTTGTGCGTTACCGCGAGCTTCCATACCTTCTACACGTCCACGACGAGATGTTACGTCACCCATGATGTCTCCCATGTACTCTTCAGGAATTACAACTTCAACTTTCATCATTGGCTCAAGAATTACTGGGTTACATTTAGAAACCGCAGCTTTAAGTGCCATTGATGCAGCGATTTTGAACGCCATCTCAGATGAATCGACATCATGGTAAGAACCGTCAACTAATGCTGCTTTAATGTCAACTAGTGGATAACCAGCTAGTACACCATTTTTAAGTGAGTCTTCAAGACCCGCTCCAACAGCTGGGATGTATTCACGTGGAACTACACCGCCGACGATTTTGTTTTCGAATTCAAATCCTTTACCTTCTTCGTTAGGTGCAAACTCAATCCAAACGTGACCGAATTGTCCACGTCCACCAGATTGACGAGCAAACTTACCTTCAACTTTCGCAGCAGCGCGGAAAGTTTCACGGTATGCTACCTGAGGAGCACCAACGTTTGCTTCGACTTTGAATTCACGGCGCATACGGTCAACGATGATATCAAGGTGAAGTTCACCCATACCAGCGATGATAGTTTGGCCAGTTTCTTGGTCAGTGTGAGCACGGAATGTTGGATCTTCTTCAGAAAGCTTAGATAATGCTGTACCCATTTTATCTTGGTCAGCTTTAGATTTTGGTTCGATAGCTACAGAGATAACTGGCTCTGGGAATTCCATAGACTCAAGGATAACAAGGCTCTTCTCGTCACAAAGAGTATCACCAGTAGTAGTATCTTTTAAACCTACAGCAGCAGCGATATCACCAGCGTAAACTGTTGAAATCTCTTCACGGCTGTTAGCGTGCATTTGTAGGATACGTCCTACACGCTCACGCTTACCTTTAGTTGAGTTTTTCACGTATGATCCAGAGTTTAACACACCAGAGTACACACGGAAGAACGTTAACTTACCAACATAAGGGTCAGTCATGATTTTGAATGCTAAAGCTGCGAATGGTTCTTCATCGCTAGACTTACGTTCGATTTCTTCATCTGTATCCGGAAGAGTACCTTTAATAGCAGGTACATCTAATGGAGATGGTAGGTAGTCGATAACTGCGTCTAACAGAATTTGAACACCTTTGTTTTTGAATGCAGAACCACAGATTACTGGGAAGAATTCTACAGAAGTTGTAGCCTTACGGATACCAGCTTTAAGCTCTTCTACAGTGATTTCTTCACCTTCTAGGTACTTCATCATCATTTCTTCATCAAGCTCAGCTACCGCTTCAATAAGCTTTCCGCGGTATTCTTCAGCTAGTTCTTTGTGCTCTTCAGGAATTTCGACACGCTCGATGTCTGTTCCTAAATCGTTACCGTACATGTAAGCACACTCTTCAACAAGGTCAATGATACCATTGAACTCATCTTCAGCACCGATTGGTAACTGAATTGGATGTGCGTTTGCTTGTAAACGATCGTGGATTGTTCCTACAGAGTATAAGAAATCTGCACCGATCTTATCCATTTTGTTAACGAATACGATACGAGGTACACCGTAAGTAGTAGCCTGACGCCAAACAGTTTCTGTTTGTGGTTCTACACCAGATTGTGCATCAAGTACTGCTACCGCACCATCAAGTACGCGTAAAGAACGTTCTACTTCTACTGTGAAGTCTACGTGTCCTGGAGTGTCAATGATGTTTACACGGTGACCTTTCCATTGAGCTGTAGTTGCAGCAGAAGTAATTGTGATACCACGCTCTTGCTCTTGCTCCATCCAGTCCATCTGAGATGCACCTTCATGAGTTTCACCGATTTTATGAATACGTCCTGTGTAATACAGAATACGCTCAGTTGCTGTTGTTTTACCAGCATCGATGTGAGCCATGATACCAATATTACGAGTGTTTTCTAAAGAGAACTCTCTTGTCATTTGGTGTCTTGCTCCTTCCATATATGGATTGGATTTTTTATTTTAAGTAGCAAAAAAGCCACTTTATATTGTTACATATGCCAGTGTCCAGTACCCTCATTATGTAAAACGAGCGCCCAACGAAAGGGAGAGGCATTCTCCCTCTCCACACTTCCATAAGCGACAAATAAAGCGGTTTATGCATACATTTATTTTACGTTGAATCCTACCAACGGTAATGAGCAAATGCTTTGTTAGCTTCTGCCATTTTATGAGTGTCTTCACGTTTCTTAACAGATGCACCAGCGTTGTTAGCTGCATCTAAGATTTCGTAAGCTAGACGCTCTTCCATAGTTTTTTCACCACGAAGACGAGCATAGTTTACTAACCAGCGAAGACCTAAAGTTGTACGGCGTTCTGGACGAACCTCAACTGGAACTTGGTAGTTAGCACCACCAACACGACGAGCGCGTACTTCAAGAACAGGCATGATGTTCTTAAGAGCTTGCTCGAATACTTCCATTGGTTCTTTATCTGAACGTTCACGAACGATATCGAAAGCGTTATAAAGAATTGTTTGAGATTTACCTTTTTTACCGTCAACCATCATTTTGTTGATAAGGCGTGTTACTAGCTTAGAATTGTACATTGGATCTGGTAACACGTCACGTTTCGCAACAGGTCCTTTACGAGGCATATTGAGTTCCTCCTTTCATTATAAGTTTATTATTTTTTAGCAGGTTTTGGTCGCTTAGTACCATATTTAGAACGTCCTTGCATACGTTTGTCAACACCAGCTGTATCAAGCGCTCCACGAACGATGTGGTAACGTACCCCTGGTAAATCCTTTACTCGACCACCGCGAATTAATACTACGCTATGCTCTTGTAAGTTATGACCGATACCTGGGATGTAAGCTGTAACTTCAATACCGTTTGTTAAACGTACACGAGCGTATTTACGTAACGCTGAGTTAGGTTTCTTTGGAGTCATTGTACCAACACGAGTACATACACCACGTTTTTGAGGTGCAGAGATATCAGTTGATTTTTTCTTTAAAGAGTTAAATCCTTTGTTTAACGCAGGTGATTTAGATTTCCATACTTTATCAGTACGACCATTTCTCACTAATTGGTTAATAGTAGGCATTTGATTATCCTCCCTTCGCATGTTTGTATGACCACATATCCAGGTGGTTCATTATTAGTTGAAAACAAAGTTTTTGCAAGGAAGAGCAAATGCTCTCTCCTCACAAAAACAGTTTTAACTTATTATTCCTATTGCTGAAGCTCCCACTTGAATCCCCGAAACTTTTCCAAGCTTACGAACTGATTCAACCTTTGTTATGGGTATGTTATGTTGCAAAGCAGTGCGAATGATAATATGGGTTAACCGCACATCAGCATCTTCTGCAATAACAACTTCTTTAACTATACCATTTTTGATTGCTTCCAATGTGCGTTTATGACCAACGACTACATTTTCAGCATTTGACACTTTTTGATAAGACATATAAATATCCTCCAAAGCATCGTTCAGGAGCAACCTTGATTATAGTAACATTTTGACTCATACAATGTCAACTAGGATTAGATGTTTTTATACAAAATTTACGACGGAAAATTTTACTGTTCCACATAAATCTCATCGTTTTCTACATTCATGTTATCTTGTGTTGTTTTTACAAGATCCACTTTGCGATAACGATTCATACCTGTTCCAGCAGGAACAAGTTTACCGATAATAACGTTCTCTTTCAATCCTAGAAGCTCATCACGTTTACCTTTAATTGCTGCATCAGTTAAGACACGAGTTGTTTCTTGGAATGATGCTGCAGATAAGAATGAATCAGTTTCAAGTGAAGCTTTTGTAATACCAAGTAGAACAGGTCTAGCTGTCGCTGGTTGTTTACCTTTCAGTAACACCTTCGCATTCGCATCAGTAAACTGATGGATATCTAGTAATGTTCCTGGTAATACGTCTGTTTCACCTGCATCACTTACACGAACTTTACGTAGCATTTGACGTACCATTACCTCTACGTGTTTGTCACCAATTTCTACCCCTTGCATACGGTATACTTTTTGAACTTCACGTAATAAGTATTCTTGAACTGCTGTAATGTCCGTTACTTTTAGTAATTCTTTCGGATCAATAGAACCTTCTGTTAACTCTTTACCGTGGCTAATTGGCTGTCCTGGAGTTACTTTCAGACGAGCACCGTAAGGAATAGCATACGTACGAGCTTCAACTTCACCCTGTACAACTACTTCTTGGCGATCTTTAACATCGTTGATCGCTGCGATAACACCGTCGATTTCACTGATAACTGCCTGACCTTTCGGATTACGAGCTTCGAAGATCTCTTGGATACGAGGTAAACCTTGAGTGATATCATCTCCGGCAACCCCACCTGTATGGAATGTACGCATCGTTAACTGTGTACCTGGCTCACCGATAGATTGAGCTGCGATAATACCTACCGCTTCTCCTACTTCTACGTCTGTACCAGTTGCTAAGTTACGACCGTAACACTTCTTACATACACCATGGCGAGTGTTACACGTAAACGCTGAACGAATATTTACAGTTTCAACACCCGAATTTTCAACGATATGAGCGATATCTTCAGTAATTAATTGGTTTTCACTAACTAATACTTCACCTGTTTCAGGATGTTTTACAGTTTTTCTTGCAAAACGTCCAACAAGACGATCATATAATGACTCAATTACTTCATTACCCTCTTTAATCGCACCAATTAATAGACCACGATCTGTTCCACAATCATCTTCACGGACAATTACATCTTGTGCAACGTCTACAAGACGACGTGTTAAGTAACCAGAATCGGCAGTTTTAAGTGCTGTATCGGCAAGACCTTTACGCGCACCATGCGTAGAGATGAAGTACTCAAGTACTGTTAAACCTTCACGGAAACTCGATTTGATTGGAAGTTCGATGATACGACCAGATGGATTGGCCATCAGACCACGCATACCAGCAAGCTGAGTAAAGTTAGATGCGTTACCACGGGCACCTGAGTCACTCATCATGAAGATTGGATTGCGTTTATTCAAGGATTTCATCAGTTTTCCTTGGATAACATCTTTTGCATTACTCCAAATAGAGATAACGCGATCGTAACGTTCTTCTTCCGTGATTAAACCGCGACGGAATTGTTTAATTACATTATCTACTTTTGCTTGTGCTTCGTGGAGAATTTCATCTTTTTCGCCTAATACAAGAATGTCAGATACCCCAACTGTAATACCAGCTTTTGTAGAGTACTTGAACCCTAAGTTTTTCATACGGTCAAGCATGCGAGACGTTTCTGTAATTTGGAAACGTTTGAACACTTCCGCAATGATGTTACCAAGGATCTTCTTGCTAAATGGCGCCACTTCTTCGCGACTAGCAATAATTTCTTTAATGTTCGCACCTTTTTCAACGAAATATTCCGCTGGTGTTTCTTTTTCAAGGTTTGAGTTTGTCGGTTCATTAATATAAGGGAACGACTCTGGTAAGATTTCGTTAAATATTAATTTACCAACTGTTGTTAATAGAAGCTTACCTTTTTGCTCTTCAGTAAACGTTACGTTATTTACTGAACTTGCAGCAACTGCAATACGTGTGTGCAGATGTACATATCCATTTTGATATGCAAGTATTGCTTCGTTTGCATCTTTGAAGACCATACCTTCACCGATTGCGCCTTCACGCTCAAGTGTTAAGTAGTAGTTACCTAATACCATATCCTGAGATGGAGTAACAACTGGTTTTCCGTCTTTTGGATTCAAGATGTTTTGTGCCGCTAACATAAGAATACGAGCTTCTGCTTGTGCCTCTGATGATAACGGAACGTGAACCGCCATTTGGTCACCGTCAAAGTCCGCGTTGTATGCAGTACATACAAGTGGGTGAAGACGAATTGCGCGACCTTCTACTAATGTAGGTTCAAACGCCTGGATACCAAGACGGTGAAGTGTTGGTGCGCGGTTTAGAAGTACTGGATGTTCTTTAATCACAGATTCTAAAACGTCCCAAACTTCAGGGTGTACACGCTCAATTTTACGTTTCGCACTCTTAATGTTGTGTGCTAACCCTTTTCCAACTAACTCTTTCATAACAAAAGGTTTGAACAGTTCAAGCGCCATTTCTTTCGGTAATCCACATTGGTACATCTTTAAGTTCGGTCCTACAACGATTACAGAACGGCCAGAGTAGTCAACACGTTTACCTAATAAGTTTTGACGGAAACGTCCTTGTTTACCTTTAAGCATGTGAGATAATGATTTTAATGGACGGTTACCTGGTCCAGTTACTGGACGGCCACGACGACCATTATCAATTAATGCATCTACAGCTTCTTGTAACATACGTTTTTCGTTTTGAACGATGATGCTTGGAGCACCTAGGTCCAATAGACGTTTTAAACGGTTGTTACGGTTAATTACACGACGATATAAGTCGTTTAAGTCAGAAGTAGCAAAACGTCCACCATCTAACTGTACCATTGGGCGTAGTTCTGGTGGGATAACTGGTAGAACATCTAAGATCATCCAAGATGGTTCATTTCCAGAGTTACGGAATGCTTCTAATACTTCTAGACGTTTAATAGCACGAGTACGGCGTTGTCCTTGTGCTGTTTTTAATTCTTCTTTTAAGAAGTCTACTTCTTTATCTAAATCAATGTCTTGTAGTAGCTTTTTAATCGCTTCTGCACCCATAGCAGCTTGGAATGTGCTACCATATCGATCACGATATGCACGGTATTCTTTTTCAGAAAGTAATTGCTTCTTATCAAGTGGTGTATCTCCACTTTCTGTTACAACATAAGAAGCGAAATAAATTACTTCTTCAAGCGCGCGAGGGGACATGTCTAAGACAAGTCCCATGCGGCTCGGGATACCTTTGAAATACCAAATATGAGATACAGGAGCAGCTAATTCAATATGACCCATACGTTCACGACGTACTTTTGCACGCGTTACTTCAACGCCACATCGATCACAAACTACACCTTTATAACGTACACGTTTGTATTTTCCGCAATGACATTCCCAGTCCTTTTGTGGTCCGAAAATACGCTCACAGAACAAGCCATCTTTTTCAGGCTTTAACGTACGATAGTTAATAGTTTCTGGTTTCTTAACTTCACCGTATGACCAAGAACGAATCTTGTCAGGTGAAGCAAGTCCAATCTTCATATATTCAAAGTTATTTACATCTATCAAGGGGCCTACCTCCCTTTTAGTCTACAGGTTATCCCAATTATTCCTTAGTTGTCTCAACTTCGACATTCAATTTATCTGCTGATTGATGATCATCGTCATCTTCTGTATCACGCATTTCAATTTCTGTATCGTCGCTAGACATCATTTTAACGTCCATACCTAAACTTTGCAGCTCTTTAATCAATACTTTGAATGATTCAGGAACGCCTGGTTCTGGAACATTTTCGCCTTTAACAATTGCTTCATAAGTCTTAACACGTCCAACAACATCATCAGACTTCACTGTTAAGATTTCTTGAAGAGTATAAGCAGCACCGTAAGCTTCAAGTGCCCAAACCTCCATCTCACCGAAACGCTGTCCACCGAACTGAGCTTTACCTCCAAGAGGTTGCTGCGTTACAAGTGAGTATGGTCCAGTAGAACGAGCATGAAGTTTATCGTCAACCATGTGCGCAAGTTTGATCATATACATGACACCAACAGATACGCGGTTATCGAATGGTTCACCAGTACGTCCGTCATACAGGATTGTTTTCGCGTCATTTGCCATACCAGCTTCTTCAATTGTGCCCCAAACATCTTCCTCACGAGCACCATCAAATACTGGTGTTGCAATGTGAATGCCCAGGTATCTTGCTGCCATACCAAGATGAAGCTCTAATACCTGACCGATATTCATACGAGATGGTACCCCTAATGGGTTTAACATGATATCGATTGGCGTACCGTCTGGTAAGTAAGGCATATCTTCTTCTGGTAAAATACGAGAAATAACACCTTTGTTACCGTGACGTCCGGCCATCTTGTCACCTTCAGAAATTTTACGTTTTTGAACGATATATGCACGTACAAGTTGATTCACGCCTGGTGGCAATTCATCGCCATCTTCACGGTTGAATACTTTTACGTCTAAGATAATACCGCCACCACCGTGTGGTACACGTAGTGATGTATCACGTACTTCACGCGCTTTTTCTCCAAAGATAGCATGTAATAGACGTTCTTCAGCTGTTAATTCTGTTACACCTTTAGGTGTTACTTTACCAACAAGTAAATCTCCATCTTTTACTTCAGCACCAACGCGAATGATACCGCGCTCGTCAAGGTTACGTAATGCGTCTTCCCCAACGTTTGGAATGTCACGTGTAATTTCTTCTGGTCCAAGCTTCGTATCACGAGCTTCTGATTCATATTCTTCAATATGAATAGAAGTGTACACATCATCTTTTACAAGGCGCTCACTCATGATGATCGCATCCTCGTAGTTATAACCGTCCCAAGTCATGAAGCCAACAAGCACGTTACGTCCAAGTGCTAGTTCACCTAATTCCATAGAAGGACCATCCGCAAGGATTTCACCTTTTACAACTTCATTTCCAACACTTACGATTGGACGTTGGTTGTAACAAGTTCCTTGGTTAGAACGAATGAATTTTTGCATTTTGTAGCGATCTAAGTCGCCTTTTACTGTTTGACCGTCAACTTCTACATAGCGACGTACCCAAACTTCACGTGCTTCTACGCGCTCAACAACACCAGGATGTTTACAGATTACTGCAGCACCTGAGTCTTTTGCTGATACGTACTCCATACCTGTACCTACAATCGGAGATTCCGGATTCATTAACGGAACCGCCTGACGTTGCATGTTCGCTCCCATAAGTGCGCGGTTAGAGTCATCGTTTTCTAAGAACGGAATACAAGCTGTCGCTGCCGACACTACTTGTTTTGGAGATACATCCATGTAGTCGATGCGTTCTCTATTTGTGACAATGTTTTCACCACGGAAACGAGCTACGATATCTTCACTTAGGAATTCACCTTCATCAGATAATTTCATATTCGCTTGGGCTACAACATAGTTATCTTCTTCATCTGCTGTTAAATAATCAACATGCCCTGTTACAAGACCAGTTTCTGGGTCAACACGACGATATGGTGTTTCAATGAAACCAAACTCATTTACTTTCGCGAACGAAGATAATGAGTTAATCAAACCGATGTTTGGTCCCTCTGGTGTTTCAATCGGACACATACGACCGTAGTGGGAGTAATGAACGTCACGTACTTCAAAGCCTGCGCGCTCACGCGTTAAACCACCAGGTCCTAATGCAGATAGTCTTCGTTTGTGAGTTAACTCTGCTAATGGATTTGTTTGGTCCATGAACTGAGATAACTGAGAACTTCCGAAGAACTCTTTAATAGATGCAATAACAGGACGAATATTAATTAGCGCCTGTGGTGTAATTGCATTTGTATCTTGGATCGACATTCTCTCACGAACAACACGTTCCATACGAGAAAGACCGATACGGAATTGATTTTGTAATAGTTCTCCAACAGAACGCAGACGACGGTTTCCTAAATGGTCAATATCATCTGTATCCCCTACTTTGTATAGTAGGTTGAAGAAGTAACTGATAGAAGCAAGGATATCACCTGGTGTGATGTGTTTCACATCACGAGTAATATTTGCATTACCAATTACATTAATTACACGTTCGCCTTCCGACTCAGGAGCATAAATCTTAATAGATTGCAGCTCAACATCGCCTTCTACCACTCCACCCATTGGTTTCGCTGTTTTGAATCCAATGTTTTTCTCTAAGTAAGGTAAAATGCGATCAAGTGTACGACGATCTAAGATTGTTCCTTCTGCCGCTAAAATTTCACCAGTTTCTGGATCCACTAATGTTTCAGCTAAACGTTGATTAAACAATCTGTTTTTAATGTGTAACTTCTTGTTGATCTTATAGCGACCTACATTTGCTAAATCGTAGCGCTTTGGATCGAAGAAACGAGACACAAGTAAGCTCTTAGCATTTTCTACTGTTGGTGGTTCACCAGGACGTAGACGCTCATAAATTTCAAGCAATGCTTTTTCTGTACTATCTGTGTTGTCTTTTTCTAATGTGTTGCTTAAGTATTCGTTATCACCTAAAAGCTCGGTGATTTCTTGATCAGAGCCAAACCCTAATGCGCGTAACAAAACAGTTACAGGAAGTTTACGCGTACGGTCAATACGCACATATACAACATCCTTAGCATCTGTCTCATACTCTAACCAAGCTCCGCGGTTTGGAATTACAGTAGCAGTAAAACCACGTTTTCCGTTTTTATCCACTTTGCCACTATAGTATACGCTTGGAGAGCGAACTAACTGGGAAACGATAACACGTTCTGCACCGTTAATTACGAATGTTCCAGTCTCTGTCATGAGTGGGAAATCTCCCATGAACACATCTTGTTCTTTTACTTCACCAGTTTCCTTGTTGATTAGACGCACTTTTACACGAAGTGGTGCTGCATACGTCACATCACGCTCTTTGCATTCGTCTACAGAGTATTTAGGTTCACCTAAGCTGTAGTCGATAAATTCAAGCGATAGATTTCCCGTAAAGTCTTCAATCGGAGAAATGTCTTGGAACATTTCTCGCAAACCCTCATCAAGAAACCACTGATAAGAAGAGGTTTGAATTTCGATAAGATTTGGTAACTCTAATACTTCACTAATACGGGCATAACTTCTTCGTTGGCGGTGGCGTCCGTATTGAACTAGTTGACCTGTCAACTGCTTCACCCCTCAAATCATGAGTATTATAAATGCACAAAAAAATTTGTGCAAAATCACAAATAAATACAACTACTGCTATTAGCGTAGTCTTTTTCTCTTAAAGATAAATACGTTGAGTCTTTCTACCTGCTCAAAAAAGAAAAATGGCTTCTATAAGAAAACCATCATTCTGTTTCATAATCTGCTGATTTTACTATCTTTTCCAAGAGAAACAAAAATATACATCTTTCTCAACGCAGAAAATCATATATTGGCATTGTATAATGTTAACATAGCCAAAAATAACCGTCAACGTTTTTTTGATTTTATGATATAATATCCTTTTTTCTTTTCTACAATCTCAACTTCAGAAAATACTTCTTCTAGTTTTTTCAGCGCAGATGGTGCACCTTGCTTCTTTTGAATAACAATCCAAAGTTCTCCACCTGGAACTAAATACTCCACAGCTTTTTCTAAAATCTCATGTACGATATCTTTACCCGCACGAATTGGAGGGTTAGATAGAATAGCAGCATACTCGCCATCTACATTTTCATAGACGCTACTTTGAAAAATACGTATATTCTCGATTCTGTTATTAGCGGCATTTTCTTTCGCAAGCCCAAGCGCCCTTTCATTCACATCCACCATGTGAACTTCACAACCTTGAAACTCTTTCGCTAACGACAAACCAATAGGACCGTATCCACAACCTACGTCTAATATATCACCTTTAATATCCGGCATTTGAAACGCTTCAATTAAAAGACGAGAACCAAAGTCCACCTCGTTTTTCGAAAACACCCCATGGTCAGATAAAAAAGTAAATTGAGATCCACGAAGTGGAAATTCCCATCGTTTACGATCACTTTTACTAGAAGGGTCGTTAGAAAAATAATGGTCTGCCATATGGCCACCTCTTTTCTTTACAGTTAAAAAAAAAGCTCGCATGAGAGCGAGCTTTTTTTAAAGCATCAAAAGTTAATTACTTAACTTCTACAGCAGCGCCAACTTCTTCAAGTTTAGCTTTCATTTCTTCAGCTTCCTCTTTAGAAACGCCTTCTTTGATTGCTTTTGGAGTGTTGTCAACTAATTCTTTAGCTTCTTTTAAGCCAAGACCAGTGATTTCACGTACAGCTTTGATAACTTTGATTTTTTGAGCGCCAGCACTTGCAAGTACTACGTCAAACTCAGTTTTTTCAGCAGCAGCTTCACCAGCGCCACCAGCTACAGCTACAGGAGCAGCAGCAGTTACGCCGAATTCTTCCTCGATAGCTTTTACTAAGTCGTTAAGTTCTAATACAGTCATAGATTTAACTGCTTCAATGATTTGTTCTTTAGTCATTGTAAATATCCTCCCTTAAATAGGTTTGTATTGTTTTATAGATAACAAGTAATTATCTTTTAAAAAATTAAGCGCCTTGCTCTTCCTTTTGTTCTGCAACTGCTTTAGTAGCAAGTGCAAGGTTACGGATTGGAGCTTGAAGAACGCTAAGAAGCATAGAAAGTAAGCCTTCACGTGATGGAAGAGTAGCGATTGCTTTAACCTCATCAAGTGTTACAAGTTTACCTTCGATTACGCCCGCTTTAATTTCTAAAGCTTCATGTTTTGTAGCGAAGTCGTTTAATACTTTCGCAGGAGCAACTACATCCTCGTTACTGAACGCGATTGCGTTTGGTCCTGTTAAGAATTCGTTTAACTCAGCCATTTCAGCAGATTCTGCAGCACGACGAGTTAGAGAGTTTTTGTAAACTTTGAACTCAACGCCAGCTTCACGTAATTGCTTACGTAATTCTGTTGCTTCAGAAACTGTTAAACCACGGTAGTCAACAACAATTGTAGATTTACTAGCACGAAGTTTGTCCGCGATTTCAGTTACAACTTGTTGTTTAGTTTCGATTACTTTGCTCATGTTATTACACCTCCTGTAGATTATATAGAAGATGTACCGAAAGTGCACTAAAAACCTCCATGCCCAACTTGTAGACATGGAGGCATATAGTCACAGAAAAAAATTCCGTTTCGTATATTAACACCTAGGTAGGAAATTAAGTCTATTGACACCTACTGTCTACGGTACACTATTTAAATTCACAACATAAATGATTATATTAAATCTTCTTTATGAAGTCAACTTCCAATTTTTACGCTAATGTAGAAACGTCTACGCGTACGCCAGGTCCCATTGTAGAAGCAACTGTTACGTTCTTCATGTAAGTACCTTTTGCAGCAGATGGCTTAACTTTTAATAAAGTGTCAGCGATTGTTTTGAAGTTTTCTACTAATTTAGCATCTTCGAAAGATACTTTACCGATTGGAACATGGATGTTACCAGCTTTATCAACGCGGTATTCAACTTTACCAGCTTTGATTTCGTTAACAGCTTTAGTTACATCGAAAGTAACTGTTCCAGTTTTAGGGTTTGGCATTAAACCTTTAGGTCCTAATACGCGACCAAGTTTACCAACTTCACCCATCATGTCAGGAGTTGCTACTACTACATCGAAATCGAACCAACCTTGTTGGATTTTACCGATGTAATCAGTATCGCCTACGAAGTCAGCGCCAGCAGCTTCAGCTTCTTTAGCTTTTTCACCTTTAGCGAACACTAATACACGTTGTACTTTACCAGTACCGTGCGGAAGAACAACTGCACCACGGATTTGTTGGTCAGCTTTCTTAGGGTCAACACCTAAACGGAATGCAGCTTCTACAGTTGCATCAAATTTAGCTGTGTTTGTTTTCTTTACTAATTCTACTGCTTCTGTTGCAGAGTAAGCAGATGCACGATCAACAAGCTTTGCAGCTTCTACGTACTTTTTACCTCTTTTAGCCATTTTTATTTCCTCCTCGAATGTGGTTTTAGCGGAATAACCTCCCACGTTTACGCCTGTTTTCAGGTATAACCTGAGGATGAGCGCCATCCATTTATTTAAAAACAATAATCATTTACGATAATAAAGGTTGCGAATTGGAATTCCAGACCCGCAACCTTTTTTAAAAACAAATCGAATTAGTCTTCGATAACGATGCCCATACTGCGTGCAGTACCTTCAACCATACGCATTGCAGCTTCTACGCTAGCAGCGTTTAGGTCAGGCATTTTAGTTTCAGCGATTTCGCGTACTTTATCACGCTTAACAGTTGCCACTTTATTACGGTTTGGTTCACCAGAACCAGACTCAATACCAGCTACTTTCTTAAGAAGAACAGCAGCAGGAGGAGTTTTAGTAATGAAAGTGAATGAACGGTCCTCAAATACCGTAATTTCAACAGGGATGATAAGACCAGCTTGATCTGCTGTACGAGCGTTAAACTCTTTACAGAAGCCCATGATGTTAACACCTGCTTGTCCTAATGCTGGACCAACTGGTGGAGCTGGGTTAGCTTTACCTGCAGGAATTTGAAGCTTTACCATTTTAATTACCTTTTTAGCCACGAGACACACCTCCTTAAGTCCGTGATGTGGTCAATTGGACAGTGATTTGCCCTCCCACGTCATATTTTATCTGTAAGGATAAAATCTTTCAAAAAACGTCTCCGATAACGAAGACGTACTGACTTAAAAGATATTATCACTTTTTACAATTCATTTCAAGTTTCATTTTATAATTTTTCAATTTGATGGAAGTCAAGTTCAACTGGAGTCTCGCGACCAAACATGTCCACAAGTACGCTAACCTTTTTCTTCTCCACATCAATTTCTTCAATAGCACCTGTATAATCTGCGAATGGCCCCTCATTTACACGTACTGTCTCATGAAGTTCAAAGTCGAAATCAACCACTTCGTTGTCCATTCCCATATGTTTCATAATGGTAACAACTTCCTCTTCTAATAGAGGTGATGGTTTAGATCCAGAACCAGAAGAACCAACGAACCCAGTTACACCCGGCGTGTTACGTACAACATACCAAGAATCATCAGTCATGATTAATTCTACTAATACATAACCTGGGAACACTTTTCTTTTCATTAATTTTTCTTTTCCGTTTTTCATTTCTACTTCTACTTCTTCCGGGACAACAACACGGAAAATTTTATCTTGCATACCCATTGATTCTACACGCTTCTCTAGGTTTGCTTTTACTTTATTTTCATATCCAGAATAAGTATGGACAACATACCAACTTTTTTCCATTCATTTAGGACGAGCGTCCTTCCCTCCCTGACGTACATTTTTTTGCGCAAATGAAAAAACCCGTTCACCGGGCTTTTACACAGTTCTTATAAATAACATTATATCATGGATAAGTGCTTCTTATTCAAGAATTAACCAAGAATTAACCGAATTAAAGAAGAAATGCCCATATCAACTACTGCGAAGAAAATCGCAAAGAACACAACTGTAGCAACAACAGTCGCTGTTGAGCGGAGTAATTCATCTTTTTTAGGCCAACTTACTTTTTTCATTTCGCGACCTACATCGCCGAAAAAGTTCGTTAAACGCATCTGCGGGACCTCCAGTGTATTATTTCAATTATTTATTTTGTTTCCTTGTGAACTGTATGCTGATTGCATGTTTTACAAAACTTTTTTATTTCAAGTCGCTCTATTGAGCTCGTATCTTTCATAGTAGAGTAGTTTCGATTTTTACACTCTTCACATGAGAGTACAACTTTTTTCCTCATTAGTTACACCAACCTTGTAACATTATGTCCCTAAAAATGTATCATACAATAAAAGACAATGTCAATGACATGCATTTTGTACTGTCTACAAAAGAAAACAGGTGATTTATTTTACACCTGTTGCACTTGTTATTTGTTATGAATTTAAAGTTGTACTTTCTCGCATTTCCATATATCGTTCCAATTTCCTCTTCACCCGCTGTAAAGCGTTATCAATAGATTTCACATGTCTGTTTAACTGTTCTGAAATCTCTTGATAAGAACGCCCATCTAGATATAAAGAAAGTACTTTTCTTTCTAAATCGCTTAATAATTCTGATATTTTTGATTCTATGTCTGTATATTCTTCTTGGCTAATAATCATCTCTTCAGGATCAGTTACCTTCGCTTCAGAAATAACATCCAATAATGTTCGATCAGATTCCTCATCGTAAATCGGCTTATCTAAAGACACATACGAATTTAAGGGAATATGTTTTTGCCTTGTTGCCGTTTTAATAGCGGTAATAATTTGTCGAGTGATACACAGTTCAGCAAATGCTTTGAATGAAGACAGCTTGTCCTCTTTATAATCACGAATTGCTTTAAACAATCCTATCATACCTTCTTGAACAATATCTTCTCGATCGGCACCCACTAAAAAGTAAGATCTTGATTTCGCGCGAACAAAGTTCTTATATTTGTGAATTAAATATTCTAGAGCGTCAGTATTACCTTTTCGAACTAACTCAACGATTGCCTCATCCTCTAAATCACGAAATGTAACGTCGCCTACACTTACGAAGCCTGCTTCCACCTTGATCCCTCCGACCGCTATTTATTTAGCAATATTATACAGTAAAAAGACAAAGAGCGTCAATGCTTCAACGCTCTCCTCTTCTTAATTTTTCTAATTTTTCTGTAATATCTTTACTAAATATCTTTCGCATGGCGGGTTGCTGTTCTTTCGTGTCTTTTGTACGCCTTCTTACTTGTTGCTCCATTGCCTGTACTTCCAACTCTAATTCACGCGCAGATTTCCGAAGGGCACCTTGCGCAAATATAACCCATTGTTCCGTGTAATCAGAAGTCGCAACATATATTCGTGTATTTATATTTCTAAGCTCTATCGCAAGTTGCTCTATCTTTTCGTCTGCAGTTTGATTCTTTCGTGTGAATATTACTTCCACACGAGATTGTTTCATCTTTTTTTCAATACCATGTACTGTATAGGCATCAAAGACTATCATCACTTTTGTACCTGTATAACCTTGATAATCCGCCATCTTATCAATAAGTGCATCTCTTGATGATTGTAAATCTACATCCCGCAGTTTCTTCAAATCTCCCCAAGCTCCGATAATGTTGTAACCGTCAACGATTAAAATATCGTTCATCTTTTATTTACCAATTTCGTGACGTTTACGATATACCTCATACATTAACAAACTTGCGGCTACGGAAGCATTTAAGGATGTAACTTTACCAACCATCGGTAGAGTGATTAGGAAATCACACTTTTCACCAATAATACGACTCATACCTTTTCCTTCACTACCAATTACTAACCCAATTGGCATTTTACCATCTAAATTACGGTAATCCGTTTTCCCTTTGGCATCTGTACCAGCAATCCAAAGTCCACGTTCTTTTAATTCATCAATTGTACGGGATAAGTTCGTTACGCGCGCAACAGGAATGTATTCAATCGCTCCTGTTGATGCTTTCGCAACTGACGCTGTAAGCCCCACAGCCCTTCTCTTTGGAATAATAATTCCATGAGCTCCTGTCGCATCAGCAGTACGCATAATAGAACCTAGGTTATGGGGATCTTCAATCTCATCTAAAATTAAGAAGAATGGATCTTCATTACGTTTTTCTGCCACTTTGAATAACTCTTCTAACTCCGCATACTGATATGCAGCTACTTGAGCAATTACACCTTGATGATTACCCTCAACTAATTGATCTAACTTTTTCTTTGGTGCATGTTGTAAAATAACCTTATTTTCTTTCGCTAACGCTAGTACAATCTGTACTTGTCCTTTGGCAGCACCTTCTGCGATCCAAATTTTATTTATATCTCTCCCTGATCGTAACGCCTCAATTACAGGGTTACGTCCGATAATATATTCACTACTCATGATGATGTGCCCCCTTCCTTTTCTTCTAAAACTGCAATTGCCTTATATACAATTTCGTCTAATCTTTCACGGTTATTTAATAAATGATGATAACCAATTAGCGCTTCAAAGGCTGTACTATGTCGATATGTTTGTACATCCGTATTTTTTGGAACTGTACCTGAATTTGCATTACGTCCTCTTCTTAATACCGCCTCTTCTTCCTCTGTCAAAAACGCCGTCTCTAATAAATGATAAACAACTTTCGCCTGTGCTTTTGCTGAAACAAAGCTCGTCCCTAATCGATGTAATTGATTAGGGCGAACTTTCCCTTTTTGAAGTAGGTGATAGCGGATATATTGTTCATATACCGCATCACCCATGTATGCTAACGCTAAGCTGTTTAATTGCTTTGCATCAATCATTCTTATCCTCTTTTCCATCTTGTACCTTGAGCGGTATCTTCTAAAATAATATTACGGTCTTTTAAGTCATCGCGAATTTGATCTGATAATGCAAAATCACGATTTTTACGAGCTTCAATGCGTTTTTGAATAAGTGCCTCAATTTCTTCATCAAGCAACTCTTCTTGCGCTAATTCTAACCCTAAAATATCAAATAATGTTTCAAGTTGTTTTACGTATGCTTCAATTACCACTGTAGACGTATGTTCTTCCAGTAAATATTGATTCGCATGATTTGCCACATTATATAACTCAGTGATTGCATTAGCAGTGTTGAAGTCATCATTCATCGCTTCTTCAAATGCAGTCTGGAATTTTTCCAGTTCCGCTAACCATTTCTCATTATGGTCTGTTAAATCAGTACTACTCTCCATACGGTGTTTTAAGTTACCGTAAGCCGTCTTAATTCTTTCCAGTCCGTTATTTGTGCTTTGTAATAACTCTTCACTGAAATTAATTGGATGACGGTAATGTACCGATAGCATAAAGAATCTAATTAACTGCGGATTATATTGCTTAATGATATCGTGAACTAAAATAAAGTTCCCCAATGACTTAGACATCTTCTCATTATTAATATTAATATATCCATTGTGCATCCAGTAACGTGCAAATGTTTTTCCAGTTAACGCCTCAGACTGCGCAATTTCATTCTCATGATGAGGAAATGCTAAGTCTTGACCACCAGCATGAATATCGATTGTATCTCCTAAGTATTTACGTGCCATTGCCGAGCATTCAATATGCCAGCCTGGACGACCTTTCCCCCAAGGGCTTTCCCAGAAGATTTCTCCTTCTTTAGCATCTTTCCATAAAGCAAAATCAAGAGGGTCTTGTTTCTTTTCTCCTACTTCAATACGCGCACCGTGACGTAAGTCTGCGATTGGTTGATGCGATAATTTACCGTATCCTTCGAATTCCTTCGTTCTAAAGTACACATCACCTTCTGATTCATATGCATATCCTTTATTCACAAGTTCTTGAATAAATTCAATAATGATATCCATATTTTCCGTTACACGCGGATGAACTGTTGCGTGTTTGCAACCTAGTGCCGTTACATCCTCAAAGTACGCTTCAACGAAACGGTCAGCAATTGTCGGCACATCTTCACCTAATTCATTTGCTGCTTTAATTAATTTATCATCTACGTCAGTAAAGTTGGACACATACTGCACATCATACCCTTTATATTCTAAATAACGGCGTACCGTATCAAATACCATAGGTGGTCTTGCATTCCCAATGTGAATATAGTTATAAACTGTAGGTCCACACACATACATCTTTACCTTATTTTCTTCTAATGGAGTAAACTCTTCCTTTTGACGTGTTAACGTATTATAAATGTGAATAGTCATTTTTATCCTTCCTTTCTACCTTTACTTCAAGTTGTTTTTTCAATTTATCAAGTTCTACTTCCATGACCTTTAACTTATCAAAAATTGGGTCTGGAAGGTCAGAATGATTTAATTCTTGACCGATTTTTACTCCATTTTGAATAACGACTCGGCCAGGTATACCTACAACTGTAGAATGTGCAGGGACTTCTTTTAATACGACAGAACCTGCTCCAATTTTAGAATTCTCTCCAACTGTAATAGAACCTAGTACTTTAGCACCTGTTGCAATTAATACATTATCCTGAATTGTAGGGTGCCTCTTTCCCTTTTCTTTACCCGTACCACCTAATGTAACCCCTTGATAGATCGTTACATTATCACCAATTTCGCACGTTTCTCCAATTACAACCCCCATTCCATGGTCTATGAAAAAACGACGACCAATTGTTGCTCCTGGATGAATCTCAATGCCAGTAAAGAAACGACTAACTTGTGAGATCCAACGTGCAATAAAGAAGAAATTTTTTTTATAAAAAGCATGTGCAATTCGATGGGCCCAAACTGCATGTAATCCAGAGTAAGTCAAAATGACTTCGAAATAACTTCTTGCCGCTGGATCCTGTTCAAAAACGACTTCAATATCTTCCCGAAGCCTCTTAAACATCGACGTTCCCTCCCCTTTATGGGCTGCTTTTTCGAATGAACTAACTCCCTACTTATCTCCCTAAATCTTTATACACGTAGATAAAATTTATACTCATACCCAGTTTTACGGTATAAAAAAAGACGCCTCTGTCATATTGACAGAGACGCCTTATAAGCGCGGTTCCACTCTGTTTAGGCTAAAAAAGCCTCAAACTCATCTCTGATAACGGTGTACACCGCTTCTGCTTACTTTACGCCCTAAGACGTTTCGCAAAACAATTTACTGTTCAGCAGAAGACTCGAAGGGGCATTTCAAAAATCCGCTTATAAACCACTTCCAGCCTAAAGGTGGTTCTCTCTGTAAAAAGCCTGATTTTCTACTTCTCCTTCTCGTCGCTTTTCCTTATTAGGTTTTAAGTATACTTATTATATTTCTAAACCTAGAAAATGTTAACCAATTACTTTTTGAAGACGATTTAAAACTTTTTCTTTTCCAAGAAGTGCAATAGCATTCGGAAGCTCTGGACCATGTGTTTGACCAGTAGTTGCAACACGGATTGGCATAAATAAGTTTTTACCTTTATGACCTGTTTCCTTTTGAACTGCTTTAATAGCCGCCTTAATTGCTGCTGGTTCCATCGCTTCTAGTGCTTCTACTTGACCAGCAAATGCACGAAGTACTTCTGGTACTTGTTCACCTTTTAATACTTCTTGTCCTTCTTCTTCATAATCAACATGATCTTTGAAGAACATTTCAGAAAGCTCTACAATTTCAGCTCCAAAACTCATTTGTTCATGGTATAAAGCAATTACACCACGGATCCAATCTTGATCTTGTTCACTTAAAGTTTCTCCCACACGTCCAGCTTTCACTAAATGCGGTAAACTTAACTCTACAACCGTATCTAAATCTTGCTTTTTCATATACTGGTTGTTCATCCATTTTAGTTTTTGAGAATCAAATAATGCAGGTGATTTTGATAAACGAGCTGCATCAAACATTTTGATAAACTCATCTTTAGAGAAGATTTCTTCTTCACCTACTGGTGACCAACCTAATAGCGCAATAAAGTTAAAGATTGCTTCTGGAAGATATCCAAGCTCTTTATATTGCTCAATAAATTGAATAATAGATTCATCACGCTTGCTTAATTTTTTACGACTTTCATTTACAATTAAAGTCATATGACCGAATTGTGGGATATCCCAACCGAAAGCTTCATAAATCATCATTTGTTTTGGCGTGTTTGAAATATGATCATCACCACGAAGTACATGTGTAATCTCCATTAAGTGATCATCTACTGCTACCGCAAAGTTATAAGTTGGGATTCCATCTTTTTTCACGATAACAAAATCACCAAAATCATTTGAATGGAATGCAACTTCGTCTTTTACGATGTCTTTGAATGTGTAATCACGATTAGCTGGTACACGGAAACGAATACTCGGAATACGTCCCTCAGCTTCAAATTCTTTCATTTGTTCTTCAGTTAAATCACGGTGGTTACCTGCATAACGAGGTGTTTCACCACGAGAAATTTGTCCTTCACGCTCTGCTTCTAGCTCTTCTTCTGTCATATAACATTTGTAAGCTAAACCACGCTCTAATAAATCTAGATATAATTTTTTATAAATATCTAAACGCTCTGTTTGACGATATGGTCCAAATTCACCGCCAACATCAACACCTTCATCCCAGTCCATACCGAGCCATTTTAAGTATTTTAATTGGCTTTCTTCTCCACCAGCCACGTTACGTTTTACATCAGTATCTTCAATACGAATAATAAACTTGCCATCTAAATGACGAGCAAATAAATAATTAAATAATGCCGTACGCGCATTTCCGATATGTAAGTGTCCTGTTGGACTTGGCGCATAGCGCACTCTCACTTGCTTTTCCATAATTGGTACACCTTCCATTCTTAATGTCTACACATTCTATAATTGTACAACAAAAAAATGTGATTATCCATCTTACGAATTAAAAACCATTATTTTTTCTGTAATAATACCACTGCTTGAGAGGCAATTCCTTCTTCCCTACCTGTAAATCCTAATTTTTCTGTTGTAGTTGCCTTTACATTAATGTTATCTATAGACGTTTCTAACAGTTCACTAATACGTTTACGCATACTTTCAATATGCGGTGCCATTTTTGGCTTTTGAGCAATAATTGTACAATCTAAATTCCCTAACTCGTAACCTTGTTCACGCACAAATTCCCAAACTTTTTGCAACAATACAGCTGAATCTGCATCTTTAAAAGCTGGGTCTGTATCAGGAAAATGCTTTCCGATATCTCCTGCTGCAATGGCACCTAAACATGCATCAGCAATCGTATGTAACAATACATCTGCATCTGAATGGCCGATTAATCCTTTCTCGTGTGGAATTGTAATTCCGCCAATAATTAACGGTCTACCTTCTGCAAATTCATGCACGTCAAAACCTTGTCCAATTCGAAACATTCTTTACATCCTCCTTGAGCTAAACCACTGAGCTTTATGACTCTATATTATATCGATATCCTTACAAAGAAAAGCCCGGCCATTGCCGAGCTTTTCTTTGTTATACACCATCACGGCTATTTTTTCAGAACATGAAGGAAACTTTCAGCAATTAGTAAATCCTCTGGAGTCGTCACTTTAATATTATAGTAACTCCCTTCTACTACACCTACTTGCTTTCCAATACGTTCCACGAGACTTGCATCATCTGTACCAAGAAAACAGCTCTGTTTTGCACTTCTATGAGCTTCTAGCAAAAGAGAAACAGAGAACCCTTGCGGTGTTTGTACAGCCTTAAGCTGAGATCGTTCTACCGTTTCGACAACAACACCTTGCTCTACCTTCTTAACTGTATCCTTTACTGGCACTGCACAAATGGAAGCTCCATATTTTTCTGCTGCTGTTAATACATCTTGAATCACTTTATTCGTTACGAATGGGCGCGCTCCGTCATGTACAAGAACGTATTCAACATCACTCGCATGCTGAATCGCGTTATATACACTATCTTGTCTTTCGGCTCCACCCTGAATAAATTGTACCTGTTTTTCAATCGGATACTTCTGCATTAATTCTTCAAAATACGGGCGTTCCTCTTCGTTAATTGCCATAACAATACTTTTGCACGCTTTATCTCTTTCAAAAGCACGTAATGTATGAACGATAATCGGTACTTCATTTATAAGTAAGAACAACTTATTTTTGCCAGCACCCATCCGCTTTCCTTGGCCGGCTGCCGGAATAATTAATGTATACATATTAATAATCCTCTACCTATAATGCTTTTTCTAATAATTTACGTTTTGCGAAAATCATACGACCAGCTGATGTTTGTAATACGCTAGTAACCAGTACATTAAGTTGCGAACCTACATACTCTCTACCATCTTCTACTACAATCATCGTACCATCATCTAAGTACGCAACACCTTGGTTTTGCTCTTTACCATCTTTCACAACATAAACATTTAATTCTTCGCCAGGGAGTACAACTGGTTTAATTGCATTAGCTAAATCATTAATGTTTAACACTGTTACTCCTTGTAATTCAGAAACTTTATTTAAGTTAAAATCATTCGTTACTACAGTTCCACCGGTGATTTTTGCTAACTTTACAAGTTTGCTATCCACCTCTTGGATATCCTCGAAATCGCCTTCATAAATTTCTACCGGAATCGGCATCTCTTTTTGAATACGATTTAAAATGTCTAGTCCTCTGCGACCACGATTACGCTTTAAAGCATCGGAAGAATCGGCAATATGCTGAAGCTCTTCTAATACGAATTGTGGAATCACAATTGTTCCTTCCAAAAACTTCGTTTGGCAAATGTCAGCAATACGTCCATCGATAATTACACTCGTATCGAGAATTTTCCAATGAGTCGTAGATTTTTCTGCTTCTGCCTCTTCGTTCTCGTTATTATTTTTCTTCTTACCTCCGCGTTGGGGTAATGTAAATAATCCTAGCAATTCATTCCTCTTTTTAAATCCTACTTGGAATCCTAAATATCCAAGTAAAAGAGTGAAGAACACTTGCAATACCGTACTAATAACCGGAATTGTAAATTCACGAATCGGTATTAAAATTAAATATGCAACAATAAGACCAGAGATCAATCCTAATGTACCAAATAAAACATCTGCTACAGGCGCCTTTACAAGAGCCTCTTCAATATGCTTAATAAGTTGAACAATATAATCTACAAGCCAAAATGTTGTTAAAAATAAAATAATTGCACCAATAATCGCACGAACATACGATCCTTCCAATAAAGGAACAGCACCGATGTCTAATACATTAATAACTTTTGGGATTAAGTAAATCCCTAACGCTCCCCCGATCACTAGAAAGAAGAGCTGTACGATCCGTTTTAACATCCAACCACCTCCTACTCATTATTAACCATTGTTTCGCTAATCAAAACGCCGAATGCAAAAGCGGACGTGTTTTTTTATAAATAGTTTTATTTACCAATATATCATATCATATACCAAAAATGTTCTAGTGTCGTTATATTATGGAATCAATGTAATATTCTTAATTGTGTCTACTCATATATAGATGCTCTTGAATTCTTTTTAGGCCTTCTCGTATTTTCTTCGCCCTTACTTCCCCAATTCCTTCCACATCATCCAATTCATGAATAGTCGCGCGACAAACTCCTTGCAACGTTTTGAATCGATTAATTAAATTTTCAATGATAAGTGGCGGAACACGAGAGATTTTGCTTGTAATTCGATATCCCCTTGGCGTCACACTTTCTTCTAAACTGGTTTGCCCTGGGTAACCAAGTAATTTAACTAAATCACTATCCTCTAAAAGTTGTGTATTTGCAAGGTCCTGTAACTTTTTCAAAATTTGATGATGGTCTTGTGTTTTCTCCTGATGGTAATCTTTAATTAACAATGCTGCCTCTGCTTCTAAATCAGCTAGTAATTCTGTAAGCTGTAAACGAATTAACCTACCTTCTGTTCCTAGCTCATGAATATAGCTCAATATTTCATTTTTAATACGCAGTACCATTTCAACACTATGTAAAACGTGAACTACCTCAGACATTGTAACGACCTCTTCAAATTCTAGAATGCCCAAATTCGTAATACCATCATTCCATACAGCCTTATATTTTTCTAACGTTTGAATAGCTTGGTTTGCCTTTGTTAAAATAACCCCTATATCTTTTAGTGTATAACGTAAGTTCCCTTGATATAGCGTAATTACATTACGTCTTTGTGAAATGGCCACAACAAGGCTGCCCGTCTGCTTCGCTACACGTTCTGCTGTTCGGTGACGCATACCGGTTTCAATAGAATCAATAGATGCCTCTGGAACTAACTGTGCATTCGCTATTAAAATTTTACTTCCCGTTTCATTTAAAATAAGTGCCCCGTCCATTTTTGCTAATTCATATAAACTAGCAGGAGAGAATGCACAATTAATGTGAAAACCACCATCCACAATACTTTTAATCTGCTCATTATATCCAAGAACAATTAGCCCCCCTGTTTGTGCGCGAAGTACATTATCTATCCCTTCACGCAGTGGTGTTCCTGGGGCCACGAGCTGTAAAATATTAATCATACTTTTGACACGTTGCTTATTTTCTTCCATAGCCTAGCCTCCTAATGTCAAACGAAGCGCTTCTCCTAAATTAGAAACACCTACAACCTCAATCCCATCCGGAATTGTCCATCCTCCTAAGTTTTTTCTAGGAATAATAACACGTTGAAATCCTAATTTAGCCGCTTCTTGTACACGTTGTTCGATTCTTGATACTCTTCTTATTTCTCCAGTTAATCCTACTTCTCCTATTACTGCATCAGTTGGTGCCGTAGATTTATCTCTAAAACTTGAGGCTATACTTAAAGCCACTGCTAAATCAATTGCCGGTTCGTCTAATTTCAAACCACCAGCTACTTTTAAATATGCATCTTGATTTTGCAATAGTAAACCTGTTCTTTTTTCTAATACTGCCATAATAAGCGAAACACGGTTATGATCAATTCCCGTCGCCATTCTTCGAGGATTTCCAAAACTAGTAGGGGAGATTAATGCTTGTATTTCTACTAAAACCGGTCTTGTTCCTTCCATTGAAGCAACTACTGTTGATCCTGCAACACCAACCGGCCTTTCCTCAAGGAAGATTTCAGAAGGATTTAAAACTTCCGCAAGACCAAGCTCTTTCATTTCAAAGATACCCATTTCATTCGTGGAACCAAAACGGTTCTTCACAGCCCGTAAAATACGATACGTATGGTGTCGATCTCCTTCAAAGTAAAGAACTGCATCGACCATATGTTCTAACATACGAGGTCCTGCAATTGCTCCTTCTTTTGTCACATGCCCGACAATGAAAATAGGGATTCCTTTTGTTTTTGCAAGTTTCATTAATTCCGCTGTACATTCACGTACTTGTGCCACACTTCCTGGTGCTGACGTCACTTCAGGTAAATGTATCGTTTGAATAGAATCAATAACAACAAAAGCTGGATTCATCTCTTCAATATGTGCTGCAATACGCTGCAGGTCTGTCTCTGCTACAACAAATAGATTGCTACCCTTTACATGCAAACGATCTGCACGAAGTTTAATCTGCTTTGCCGACTCCTCACCCGATATGTATAATACATCATATGAAGAATCTGCTAATTGTGATGAAATCTGTAATAGTAATGTTGATTTTCCAATCCCAGGGTCTCCACCAATAAGCACTAAGGACCCATCTACAATTCCACCACCAAGCACACGATTAAACTCTTGAAATTCCGTTTCAATACGTGCCTCAGACTTTGTTTCTACTTCGGTAAGACGTCTTGGTTTTGTTACTTCCGTTTGAATTGCATTCGCGTAATTAAGGCGCCTAGATGATACAACTGGCTCCATTTCTTCAACAAGTGTATTCCATTGACCACATCCAGGACATTTACCCATATATTTTGGTGACTGATAACCACATTCTTGACATATAAATTTCGTTTTCTTTTTAGCCATACCTTTTTATAGTTCACTTCACTTTCGTCTATAAACGTTTATCCTTCTCGTACAAGAAAGAGGGCTATCGCGTAGCCCTCTTTGTTTGTCTATACTTATTTTACCTTTTCCGCACTATGAATGACAAATGATTCTCCTTCTACATCAAAGATAACTTTTTGTCCTTTCTCAATAGCACCTTTTAAAAGTTCTTCTGATAGTCTATCTTCTACATGTTTCTGAATTGCTCTGCGAAGTGGACGAGCGCCATACTCACGATCAAATCCTTTATCTGCAATAGCTGAAATTGCCCCTTCCGTTAAGTGCAATTCGATTTCTTGTTCTTTTAAGCGATTAACTAACTGATTTACCATAAGAGTTACAATCTCTTGAATATGTTTTTTCTCAAGCATATGGAATACGATAATTTCATCAATACGGTTTAAGAATTCTGGACGAAATGCCTTTTTCAGCTCATCCATTACTTTACCTTTCATATCCGAATAATCACGGCTTTCATCTTGTACATTAAATCCAAGATGTTTGTTACGTTTTAACGCCTCGGCACCAACGTTAGACGTCATAATAACAATCGTATTACGGAAATCAACTGTACGTCCTTTAGAATCTGTTAAACGACCATCTTCTAATACTTGTAGTAAAATATTAAACACATCCGGATGAGCTTTCTCTACCTCATCTAATAAGACAACTGAATATGGCTTGCGACGAACTTTCTCTGTTAATTGTCCACCTTCTTCATATCCAACATATCCTGGAGGAGAACCAACTAAACGGGAAGTAGAATGCTTCTCCATGTATTCTGACATATCGATGCGAATCATTGCATCTTCATCACCGAACATAGATTCTGCTAGTGCTCTTGCAAGTTCTGTTTTACCTACACCTGTTGGCCCTAAGAAAATAAATGAACCAATTGGGCGCTTCGGATCTTTTAATCCTGCTCTTGCACGACGAACAGCTTTTGCTACAGCTACTACTGCTTCATCTTGACCAATCAAACGATCATGGAGAATGGATTCTAAATTTAATAATTTATCAGTCTCTGTTTGTGCAAGTTTAGAAACTGGGATACGCGTCCATGTAGAAACGACATTTGCAATATCTTCTACCGTAACCTCTGAATTTTCTTTTCCTTGTTGCTCTTTCCATTGACGTTTTGTATCTTCTAACTTCTCACGTAAGCGTTGCTCCATATCACGTAAGGATGCAGCCTTTTCAAATTCTTGACTTTGTACAGCTGCATCTTTTTCTTTTCGAATCTCCTCAAGCTTCACTTCAAGCTCTTTTAAGTTTGGTGGTGTTGTATAAGAACGTAAGCGAACTTTTGAAGCAGCTTCATCAATTAAATCAATTGCTTTATCTGGTAAAAAGCGATCTGTAATATAACGATCTGAAAGTTTTACAGCTGCATCAATAGCGTCATCTGTAATAGATACACGGTGATGCGCCTCATAACGATCACGTAAACCTTTCAAGATTTGAATCGATTCTTCTAAACTTGGCTCATCAACATGAATTGGTTGAAAACGTCTTTCTAAAGCCGCGTCTTTTTCAATATATTTACGATACTCATCTAAAGTTGTTGCCCCAATACATTGTAACTCTCCTCGTGCTAAAGATGGTTTTAAAATATTCGATGCATCGATTGCACCTTCTGCTCCACCTGCACCAATTAATGTATGAAGCTCATCAATAAATAGAATAATATTGCCTGCTTGGCGAATTTCATCCATCACTTTCTTTAAACGATCTTCAAATTCACCGCGATATTTCGTTCCAGCTACCACTGTACCCATATCTAGTGTCATAACACGCTTATCTCTTAAAGTTTCAGGAACTTCATTATTTACAATTTGCTGTGCTAATCCTTCTGCAATTGCCGTTTTACCTACACCAGGCTCACCAATTAATACTGGGTTGTTTTTCGTTCTACGGCTTAATACCTCAATTACACGTTGAATTTCTTTACCACGTCCAATAACAGGGTCTAAGCGATTTTCACGCGCAACAACTGTTAAGTCCCTTGCTAAACTGTCAAGTGTCGGTGTATTTGCATTTGATGCTGAACCACCTTGATGACCTGAACTAGCTTCATTACTTCCAAGAAGTTGTAAAACTTGTTGTCTTGCTTTATTTAGACTTACACCTAAATTATTTAAAACACGTGCGGCTACACCTTCACCTTCACGGATTAAACCGAGTAAAATGTGTTCTGTTCCAACGTAAGAATGGCCTAGCTTACGCGCTTCATCCATAGATAATTCAATAACCTTTTTAGCACGAGGTGTATAATGTACAGTTTGAGAAGCTTCTGTTCCACGCCCAATTAACGCTTCTACTTCTTTTTGAACTTTCTCTGGACTTAATCCAAGAGCAATTAATGCTTTTGCTGCAATTCCTTCACCTTCGCGTACAAGCCCAAGTAAAATATGTTCTGTTCCAATATTATTATGCCCAATACGAATTGCTTCCTCTTGAGATAAAGCTAATACTTTCTGTGCTCTTTCTGTAAATCTTCCAAACATCATAGAAATCGCCTCCTACTTGCGCTTAGTTTTTTTCAATACGTAATCGCTCACGGATTAAGGTTGCTCTTCGATAATCTCTTTCTTCTGGCCCTAAAGGTCCACCTGCGTATTGTTGTAAAATACCTGGTTGTGTAAGAACCATTAGCTCAGTCAAAATATTTCTCGATATACCTTTTATATATCCTAGATCAATACCAAGTCGTACATCCGATAAGCAATTGGCTGCTTCTGCAGATTGAATTAAACGACTGTTTGCTAGTATGCCGTAAGAACGATAAACCTTATCTTCAAGTTCAATACTTGAATTTTGTACAATTAATTCTCTAGCTATTTTTTCTTGCTGTATAATTTGTTGAATGACACTCTTTAAATCTGCAATAATATCTTCTTCAGACTTTCCTAGCGTCATTTGATTTGAAACTTGAAATATATTACCTAACGCTTCGCTACCTTCACCGTATATTCCTCTTACTACTAACCCTAATTTTTGAATTACTTGTATAATACGGCTAATTCTTTTTGTTAAAACCAGTCCCGGTAAATGAATCATCACAGAAGCTCTTAACCCTGTGCCAACATTAGTAGGACAACTTGTAATATATCCAAGTGACTCATCAAAAGCGTATTCAACTTCTTTCTCAATCCAATTATCTATTTGATTGGCGCTTTGAAGCGCCTCTGATAACTGTAATCCTGAAAATAGGCACTGAATCCGAATATGGTCTTCTTCATTAAGCATAACACTAATATGTTCACTTTCTGATAGTAGACATGCTCCATATTCTGTCCCTGCAAGATTTGGACTAATTAAATGCTTTTCGACTAAAACTCTCCTTTGAAGGGGGGTTAATTCATTCATCTTTAATAGTCCAAACTCCCCAAAGGAACCTACTGCTTTATTTATAAATTTCTTTTTGAATAGTTCATGAATCTGTTTAGCTTCTTCTTCGTTTTGCATAGTGGAAAATTGATATTGTTTAAAATTACGAGCCAAACGAATTCGACTACTTAAAACAATATCAGAATCAGGGCCATCCCCCTTCATCCATGGACTAATTGCTTCGTTCATAATTTTGTCCAGTGACATAGAATTATTCCCCCTCCCTATGCTCACTAAGCTGTATTTCAAGACCTCGGATTTTATCCCTTACCTCTGCAGCTTTCTCAAATTCCTCTTTCTGTACGTATTGTTTCAGAATAAGTTTTAGTTCATCTAATTCTTTCTTTAAGTGGATATTTCCTTCTATACGTTCCGGAATTTTTCCACAATGTTCTGTATGCCCGCCGTGAAGGCGTTTTAATAATGGCTTTAAATGCTCCTTAAATGTATCGTAACAAGAAGAACAGCCAAAACGTCCGACTTTTGTAAATTGTTCATATGTCATCTTACAATCTGGACACCTTACTATATCTGCATTTGAAAATCCATTTTTTCCTTCTTCAAACATTGTTGATTCACCGTGTAATAAACCAGCAAATAAATCATGAAATGAAAAGTTAGACTGCGATGATTGAAAGAAAGACGTATAGCCACTTTGCTCTGCACATTGCTCACAAAGATGAACTTCCGCCTTCTTCTCGTTAATTACTTTTGTATAATGTAAAGTTGCTGGTCTTATGTTACAGTTTTGACAAGTCATCACTATCCCCACCTTTACAACAGGAACGCTCTATCTCATGGTACTTTTCATACATTACTAGATTGTTCGCTTTCCTGAATCCATTTAAATAAAAGTGCATGTTCTTTTTCAAAACTTCTACAATATTTAACTGCTTTATCTTAGTTATCAATCTTTTACAAAAGTTATATTTATTTATATTTCAGTGTTCTTAACATTGCGCATAATATTCGAGCCCTAAGTTCATCTCGAGAAGGAACATCCATTGATAATACAGAACGGTCTATTACACTTAACATCAGTTTCGCTTCACGATTTGTTATGATTCCCTCTTCTATTAAACGTATAATCATACTTTCTGCATTCCCTTGCGCAACGCTATGATCAATCATATGAAGCATTTGATCAATAATGTCTATATCATCATGCAGTTTGACTTTTATAATGCGAATGTAACCTCCTCCACCACGTTTACTTTCTACTACAAATCCTCTTTCTAACGTAAAACGGGTATTGATTACATAATTGATTTGAGATGGTACGCACTCGAATCGATCCGCAATCTCATTTCTCTTGATTTCAATCACATTATTATTACTTAAGTCAATAACTTGCTTTAGATATTGCTCAATGATATCAGATATATTTCTCATTTATCCGCCACCTTTATTGACTTTGACTATCTTTGACTTTAATTATATACGTATTAATAAAATTTGCAACTCTTTTGCTTATTCACTATCCTAGCCACATTCCCCTGTATTTA
The DNA here is from genome assembly GCF_002975115.1 of Bacillus sp. MYb78. Lineage (NCBI taxonomy): Bacteria > Bacillati > Bacillota > Bacilli > Caryophanales > Bacillaceae > Bacillus > Bacillus sp. MYb78. Next base: position 306 of record NZ_PCOB01000027.1, on the reverse strand, counting down.
AACAAAATATGAATACTTTAAACACATTTTTTATTACTATGGATTATAAAATAAAACACGAAAAAACACGAGTCATTTGACTCGTGTTTTAGTTGCTTGGCGACGTCCTACTCTCACAGGGACAAGGTCCCAACTACCATCGGCGCTAGAGAGCTTAACTTCCGTGTTCGGTATGGGAACGGGTGTGACCTCTCTGCCATCATCACCAAACTATGAAGGCATATTCCTTCAAAACTAGATAACATTTGCTACATATTATATGGTTAAGTCCTCGATCTATTAGTATTCGTCAGCTCCACATGTCAC
>NZ_PCOB01000026.1:0-67643 GCF_002975115.1 Bacillus sp. MYb78 | reverse complement strand
ATTAAGAAGAAAATCTAAGCCAGTAATAGGGCTTAAATATTAATATACGAGGAGGTTATTATATGATTTGGTCTTTAATCGTTGGTGGTTTATTAGGATGGTTTGCAAGCTTAATTACTGGAAGGGATGTACCAGGTGGTGTAATTGGTAATATTATTGCTGGTATTATCGGTTCTTGGATTGGTACGAAATTACTTGGTAGTTTCGGTCCTGTAATAGGCGGATTTGCAATCATTCCTGCTTTAATTGGTGCGGTTATTTTGATCTTCATTGTGAGTTTTTTACTACGAGCAATGCGGAAATGAATGTAGCAGGACTGTTTACATTTGTAAGCAGTCCTTTTTATATGTTATGCTAGTATTATACAATCAGGAGGTGTCAGCATTGAAATCATTTACAGTAAATTTCCATCAAGAAGATAATGCAAAAGCGACAACAGTACATAAATTAAGTGAAGAGGACTTCAATAAAGCAACTGAAAAAGGTACTCGTCATTTATTTGATTTAGACACAAACGTTGGCTTCTTCGTATTCTTTGATGCAGAAGATGCAGAAGGAAATGATCAATACTTAATGTTACAATATGAAGGAGATCATGAAGAACCAACTGCGTGTTATGGATTTGATTTAAAACTATACTATCAATTTTTAGCACTATACTTAAATGATCTGGAATACCAAGGTGAAACAGATGAGGAAGAGGAAGAATATGGTCCAATTCATCATTTAGCTCACTTACTTTATCATATTGTTGAAGACGGTAAGTCAATCGAAGTGTAATATACATATTTAAAGCTGTCCTTTTGGGGCAGCTTTTTTATATGACATTGAAATGGTGTACTTTGAGCTAAATAAAGTGAAGTTTTAATCAGTGGGGGGTTCATCCCCACTGATTATTAGCCCTACCAATCGGGCTTTTACGGGCAGCCCTTACCCCCATCTAACTTCTTTGCTTCGACGTGGGGATCTTACTGCCCGGCAAATAGCGGGATAAATTAATAATAGAAATTTATTTATTAAGTAGGATTATTTATTACTTTCATGTTAGTTTCGTAAAACACCTGTTATAATGATTGTAATTAAATTCATGGAGGCTAATTCTATGCTTGTAGATGTAAAAGCTTTTATTAAAGCTGCAGGTTTAACATGTATTTCATCATTAAGTGGAGATAATACATTTGCTTATAATTTTGAAACTGTAAAAAGCACTATCGCTACATTTTTTAAGAAACTAAGATTTACCGTTTAATTTCATTTCAACCAGTAGGAAAAGAGTAATCACTTCCTACTGGTTTTTTTCTGTTTCAAGGAGCTGTTGTGACGGCATATTTTCAGCTATAGATAGAGGATATTATCATTGAGAAGAGAAGGTTTAAATAAGGAGATGAATACAGTGATTAACAATATAATTCCAAGTTTTTTAAAATTATGGGAAAGTGACGATTTAGAATTAGAACTCCTTAATCGATACTTTACTTCGCATTCAGAGATATTTGAAGAATACTTTAAGTATCATTGTCCTAAAACGAAAGAACATCTTTCTAATGCCATTAAACAATATCCCGCAAAAATAGAAGATATTCGTATTATTGCAGAATCATTACCAATCATTATTCAAGAGGTAACAAATGAATATCGTAATAAATATAACTTTGATGTAAATATGAAATTCCATTTATTCGTTGGAGGATTTGGTTCAAATGCATTTGTAGAAAGGGAAATCATTGGAGACATATTTTTTGCGGCAGAAAAATTATCTCCAGATTTGAATCATCTTCGTGTTATTGCTGCTCACGAAATATGTCATATATATCATAATGTTATGCTACAAAATACTGGAATGGATTGGACTAGGGCTGAATGGACCGATGCGTCGGTAAGTTTGTATCGTGAAGGTGTTGCAACTTATTTATCAAAAAAAATCGTTAAAGATTTAAATGAGTCTGTTTACTACTCATATAATAGTGACGGTGATCCATGGCTACAATATTATAAAGAAAATGAAGAGAAAATAAAGAAACGTTTTTTACAAGATTATGTTGAAGGATGGACAGATGAAAAAGAGAAAGAATGGTTCCGTTTATCAGGAGGTAGTTACTTCGGATATAACAGACTTGGTTACTTTTTAGGAACAGCTTTTGTAACATGTTTTGTACAAGCCTTTGGAGAGAATGAAGCACTGACTTTTTGGAACAAACATAATTTGAAAAGTAGTGTAATGGGTTGGTTATCGAAATGAATAAGATGCAATAGGGGGGTAAAATGATGAAAGGGTATTTGAAAATAGTTATGTTGTTTTTGGCTATAGCATGTATGTGTGCGCTAGCAGCATGTAATGGGACAGACGAAAAAAAGGAAACAAATCCAACCTTGGAAAATAATAAAAATGAACAAAGCAATTCTTCAGAAGAACAGAAAAATCCTGAAGCAAAACCAAGTAATGAAAAAACAACAAAACTATCACCTGAGCCAGATTCGAAAAATAGAACACTTAATCAAAAATCAATTAACCACGTTAAAGATTTGTTTGAACTAGCAAAAGAAGGAAAAGTACCTAATGTACCATTTGGAGCCCATACAGGGGATATTGAAGAAATTGAAAAAGCGTGGGGAAAAGCAAATAAAACCGAATATGCAGGGAACGGAATGTACGCAACTTTTACAAATAAAAATGTTGTTTTCGGATTTAATAAAGGGTCACAAGTTTTTGATGTACGCTCATATCATGCAGAACTAAAATCGATTACATTACAAGAAATTGAAAAAGCGTTAGGAAAACCATCTTCAGTTAAAGGGAATGGTGAAGACAAAATATATGTATACAAAGTAAATAACCAGTATGAGTTAAAATTTGTCATTCCAAAATCGACTGGTAAGGTAGATCATATTTCCGTGTTTTCACCAGAGGATAGTATTAATAAAATGGCAGGATAAGAAATTAAGTGATTTCAAAAACACCTCACTTTCTTTAAGTGAGGTGTTTTTAGTTGTAAACAAGGAACGTTTCCTTTCATATGCGAAATACTTCACTTTTGTTTTTTAGCATGCATCCAATAAGAAATGTTGATCTACTGAAAAAGTAGTAACCTATAAATTATGTGTAGGCTGGTTCACGATTTTTTTTCGTTCCAAATTTTGAACAAATAACGCTTGTACAATACCTCCAACTACTAAGAAACTAGCGCAAATATAAAACAGCATACTTCCATTTAACTTACTTAATAAAACTGCACCAATAACTGGTCCACACGTTCGAGATATATCCCAGTGTATACCGTAAATTGAAAAATATAAACCACGTTTATTATGAGGTGCAATTCCTGAAACGAATCGTAATAAATGGTTTAGAGCAATACTTTCTCCAATGACTAAAAAGAGTAAGGTGAAGAATAACGACAATATCGTCGTTGAATAACTAAAGCCAACTGCAGCTATTGTAAAGCAGGTATAAGAAATAAGGATGATTTTCGCCATAGAAAATCGTTCAGACCATTTTACGAGGAAGATTTGTAGAATGATTTCCAAAATGGCTTTGCATGTTGAAATAAATGCGAGTATGAATACGAGATTAGGAAATACATGTTCTGCAAAAATACGATAATTCGTCTCAGTTTGTGCATAAAAAAAGCTAATAGGAAGTGTAGAAAGCATAAGACCGAATATGGCGTAATGTTTAAAAACAAATTGCTTTGGTGAACTTGCCTCAACTGTTTGTTTTGACTTACTTATAGGTGGAACGGTTTCTGGGAGCTGGGTCCAAACAACAACGGCATATATCGTAAGGGTTACACTTTGCACGATAAATAAATATTCTGGGTGAGTATTATAAAAACTTGCACCGATTAAAGGGCCGATTACGGATCCAATTGCTCCCATCGTTTGTAGAAGAGCAAAAATTTCTGCTTGCTGCTCTTTTTTTGTTAAATCAGCAATTTGTGCACGTTGAGCCGGAATATATAAGGAACGGCCAATGCCATTAATGACATATAACAGTGCAAATATAAAAACGGATTGAGCGAAAACGAAACTACCGATTGCAACACTTTGTAGCAATAAGCCGAGTAACATAATCTTTTTCCGGCCATATTTATCAGTAATTCCTCCAGCAATAAGTGTAAATAAAATGTCTGAAAGTGGCTGTAATCCGAAAATCAACATAGTTATTATTACATTGCCGTTTAACATTTTATTAACGTAAATAATCATAATGATAGCTAGCATAGATTCAGTCGTTCGGGTTAATAATTCACCACACAGTCTAATAAAAATAGGTTTATTGTAACGAAGTAAGAGATAATTCAATATTAATTCCTCCTTTCTATATTGAAATGATAAGATGAAAGAAGAATTGGAAAAAGGGTAGAAACAATAGGGAGTATTTTTCACCTTTTAGGGGGATTATGATGTTTATTTTAGATCAATATATTGAACTATGGATTGCTTATGGAAAAGGGAAAAAAGAGGGAGAACGATTGGAAGTAACAGTGCAAAATATATCTGAAACATTATTTTGTACAGAGCGTAATAGTAAATTAATTATAAAAAAATTAGATGAGTTAAATTGGATCAAGTGGTTTCCAGGTCGCGGCAGGGGAAATCGTTCTAAGTTAATATTTCAAAAGCACCCGATGTCTTTAATTTTAGATAGAGGAAAAGAAATAACGAAAAAAGGGGATGTGAAAAGCGGAAGCATATTTGTGGAACGCTATAGCTCACATTTTCCGTCAGTAAAGGGAGAATATCACTGCTGGGTAGATTCAATATTTGGTCATAAGATTGAAATGACATCTGAAGGGAGAAGAGATGTACTCCGGTTGCAAGTACAAATGAATTTAGATATCACATTAGATCCTGTATACGCTACAATGCGTTCAGAATGTCATATGGTAAAACATATATTCGACACACTCGTGTATGTAGACGGTAATACAAACATTATAGAGCCAAGACTTGCATTTCACTGGGAATATAATGACGCTGAAAAAATATGGACGTTTTATTTACGAAAAGGAGTTCACTTTCATAATGGAAAACAACTTACTGCACATGATGTTATATACTCATTGAATCGATTTATGAAGCTGGAAAATAATGCACACGCATGGATGTTACAACACGTTGAAAGTATCCGTTCAGTGGATGACTACGTTGTCGAAATTCAATTACAAACGGAAAATAAAATGTTTTTACATATGATAAGTGCAGAACAGTGTTCTATCGTGAATGAAGATGAAGCAGGAGAGCTAATTGGAACAGGGGCTTTTCAATTATATAAAAGTAATGAAAATCTGTTCATTTTAGAAGGTCATCCTTTATATTTTCGTGAAAGACCTTTTTTAGATCGTGTTGAGTTGTGGAATGTAGAACAAGGTGTAAGTACATACGATGTTTTAGTAAAGGCGCAGTATAAAGATAAAGAAAAACATAATAAAGAATTGTCTCGGCTTGAGTCGAACGTGACATATATAACATGTAATCTTACGAAAGAAGGACCAATGCAAGATGAGTTATTTCGGAAAGCGTTATATAAAATCATTCATGGTTATACAATCGTTCAAGAACTCGGCGGAGAACGTGGAGAAGTGGCAAAGAAACTAATATTAGCAGGTGAAAGCATTGTAGAGATTGAGGAAGATGTAAAAAGTTTAATTAAAAGGAGTACTTATCATAATGAAGTGCTACAGCTCTACACATTTACAGGACGAGATCATGTTGAAGATGCACAATGGATACAAAAAGAGTGTGCGAAGTACGGGATTCGTGTAGAAAATAATTTTCTTGATATAGAAGAGCTATTGGAAGTAAGTACGATACAAAAGGCTGATATGATGCATGATAGTGCCACAATAAGCGAACGAATAGAAGATAGTCTATTATATATGTTTCTTACAAAAAATAGTTTTATTCATGGACAAAGCAACATGGACTTTTATGAAAAGTTGTCTATTTATTTTAAACAAGAAGAATTAGAGAAAAGAGTTACATTGTTACGCGATATTGAGGATACTTTGTTACGTCAAATTCATATTATTCCTTTGTATCATAATAAACAAGAGGTAAGTACACATGAAAAAGTCCAAAATATAATGATTAATTCACAAGGTTGGATTGATTTTTATAATATTTGGTTTAAATATTGATATATAAGGGCTTTTGCGCATTTTCATAAGATGTGTAAGAGCCTTTTTTGTATGTAGGAATAGGTTTGTTTTACACATTGTTACGCTACTTGTGATAAAAGTCTATTTACAGCGTAACAGTGTTATGTTACATTGTTATCAGGAAGGAGTGTTATACAGTTGAGTACAGATTTGATTTCAAAAAAAGATTTATTAGAACTAACTGGCATTTCATACGGACAGTTATATAGGTGGAAAAGAAAAAATTTAATACCGGAAGATTGGTTTGTACGAAAGTCAACATTCACGGGTCAAGAGACATTTTTTCCGAAAGAAAAGATATTAGAGCGTATTGATAAAATCCAAACGATGAAAGAGGATTTATCACTTGATGAACTAGCGAATATGTTTTCACCGAGTGTGAGAGAAATTCTTTTAACAAAGGAAGACATTTTACGTAAGGGGATTGCATCAGAACCAGTTTTACAATTTTTCATAGAACAAACGAATAAAACAGCAGAGTTTCAATTTGTAGATATTCTTTATGTGTACATGTTAGAAGAATTATTACAATCGGGAGATATTAGTTTAGAAGAAGGAAAAATGGTCTTGCAAGTTTTACGTGAAAATTATGAAGCAATTAAACATAAAACTTGTGATTTAATCATTGTACGAAAGTTAGGGATTTCTACATGTTTATTAGTTTCAAACGTGGAAGATTTAATTTTTGAAAAAGGCACTAAAATCGTTTTACGCGAAGCGATTATGAAATATACCGAAGCATTAAAAACGAAATTGTTGTAGTGGAGGAGAAAGTATGCGTACAGATAATTTGATTATAAATGGTTACGGTTCATCGAATGGTGGCGAGTTTCATAAAGTGCAATTAAACGGAAAAGGTACTGTGAATGGAAATGTTGAATGTGACCAATTTGAATGTAACGGTTACGGTGCCGTTACTGGAAATTTGAAAAGTAGCAATGCAAGAATTAGTGGATCAGGTAAAATCGACGGTACAGTTCATGCTGAAACGATGCGAATTGATGGAAAAGCAACAATTACGCAAGATGTGAAGGCAAACAGTTTGAAAATTGCAGGAAAAGGTACGGTGGGTGGAAATGTCACTGGTGAAGAATTTAAAGTCAATGGTCAAGCGACAATTGATGGTAATTGTGAAGTGGATACGTTTTCTTCAGAAGGACAATTTACAATTGGTGGATTACTAAGCGCTGATGAAATAAATATTAATATTCACGGTACATGTCGAGCGAAAGAAATTGGTGGTCAAACGATTAAAGTAAAACATAGACTAAGTACTTTTAGTAGGCTGTTTAAATCAGTATTTGGTATGCAATTAGAGGCTGAACTATTAGAAGGTGACAATATCGATATTGATTATGCTCACATAAGAACGGTAAGAGGAAATAATGTTACGGTAGGACCAAACTGTGAGATTGAACTGATCGAATATACGGGTGTTCTTACTGTTGATAAAAGCGCAAATGTAAAAGAAATGAAGCAGATTTAATGGAAGGGAGAAAATGATATGGAACATCAACATAGTCTTACTGTTAATGGTTCTGGTAGTTCAGCAGGCGGAGATTATAATAAAGTGAAGATTCGCGGTGAAGGAACGATTTCTAATGACATGAGCTGTAATGAATTTAAAACGTACGGCACGAGTGAAGTGTGCGGTAATATGAAAGTGAAAAGTTATGTCGTGTATGGAGATAGTGAAGTACAAGGAAATGTAGATGCGGAATATGTAAAAGTATACGGAAATACACAAATGCATAGTGATGCTCATATTGAAAAAATAAAAGTAAGAGGTATGATAGAAGTTAAGGGGAAATTAACTGGTGATTTCGTAGATGTGAAAGGCGCTTTAAATGTAAAAGGAGATATTGAAGTTGAAGAACTGTCACTAACTGGTGGCCTTGAAAGTGATGGATTACTTAATGCTGAAAATATTGAAATTTCACTTCGTTATGAAGGTAGCAAAGTAAGAGAAATTGGCGGTAAGAAGATTACCGTTCGTAAAAAAGCGAGATTTATTCCATTTACAAATCATGCTGGAAGCCTCCAAACGTCTATCATTGAAGGAGATGAGATTTATTTAGAGCATACGATTGCTGAAGTAATAAGAGGAAATAATGTTACAATTGGTCCCGGATGTGAAATTAGTGTTGTAGAATATCATACTAGTTTTAATCAAAAAGGTAATGCAGTCGTAAAGGAACATAAACAAATATAAGTAGTACGAGGGAGAGCAAGGTTATGGTTGAAAAGAATAATAAGCTCGGCTTTGTTGTAGCGGGCTTATTGCTAGGTATTTTAATGGCATCAATGGATAATACCATTGTCGTAACAGCGATGGGAACAATCGTTGGTGATTTAGGAGGCCTTGAAAACTTTGTATGGGTCGTTTCTGCCTATATGGTCGCAGAAATGGCAGGTATGCCGATATTCGGAAAACTATCAGATATGTATGGTAGAAAGAGGTTCTTTATTTTCGGTTTAATCGTCTTTATGATTGGTTCGGCGCTTTGTGGTACTGCTGAAAATATTACACAGTTAGGGATTTATCGTGCCATTCAAGGTATTGGCGGCGGGGCATTAGTGCCGATCGCGTTTACTATCGTTTTTGATATTTTCCCTCCTGAAAAGCGCGGGAAAATGGGTGGTTTATTCGGAGCAGTATTTGGTTTATCAAGTATTTTTGGTCCGTTGCTTGGTGCGTATATTACAGATTACATAAGCTGGCACTGGGTATTTTATATTAACTTACCGCTTGGCGTTTTAGCACTTATTTTTATTACATTCTTTTATAAAGAGTCACGAGTTCATAGAAAGCAAAAAATTGATTGGTTTGGCGCAATTACTTTAGTTGGTGCAGTAGTTTCTTTAATGTTTGCGCTTGAACTTGGCGGACAAAAGTATGATTGGGATTCTAACTTTATTTTAAGTTTATTTGGTGGATTCGTTATTTTAATTATTGCATTCATTTTTATTGAACGTAAAGTAGAAGAACCGATCATTTCATTTGAGATGTTTAAACAACGTTTGTTCGGAATGAGTACAATTATTGCTTTATGTTACGGAGCTGCATTTATGTCAGCAACTGTATACATTCCATTATTCATTCAAGGTGTATACGGTGGCACTGCAACAAACTCAGGATTATTACTTTTACCAATGATGTTAGGCTCAGTCGTAACAGCGCAGTTAGGTGGTTTTTTAACGACAAAGCTTAGCTACCGAAACATAATGATCATTTCTGCGGTTATAATGCTAATTGGACTATTTTTATTAAGCACATTAACGCCAGAAACAAGTCGTGCATTATTAACAGTGTATATGATCATTATCGGATTTGGAGTCGGTTTCTCATTCTCTGTACTAAGTATGGCAGCTATTCACAACTTCGGTATGGAACAGCGCGGATCTGCGACTTCGACGAGTAATTTCATTCGTTCATTAGGTATGACACTTGGTATTACAATCTTCGGAATGATTCAAAGAACAGGTTTCCAAGATCAATTAGAAGAAGCATTTAAAGGTATGAGCGGGGGAATGAATACAAACACATTAAGGGATTCAAGAGCCATTTTATCAGAATCGGCAAGATCTCAAATCCCTCCGCAAATATTAGATAAGATTATTGATGCTCTTTCTAGTTCAATTGTTCAAACATTCATGTGGGCATTGGTACCAGCTGGATTAGCATTCATATTCATTTTCTTTATGGGAAATGAGCGCATGGTAATTAAGAAACAACAAAAGAATAAAAAGAGCGAAACATCAAAAGCGTAATGAAAAAGCTCCTTTCCAATTGGAAAGGAGCTTTTTCGTATGTATGGTGTTAGATTAGCCTTCGATAATTTCGTATTCTTCGTCTGCAAGTAATAAAATTTGTGTTTTCTTACCTTTGTTTTGAACTTCGATTACATCGTATGCACCTAAGTCTCTTACTTTGCTTTGAGAAGCGTTAACCATAACTTCCATAGAATCAATTAAGATATCTTCTTCAATGTATGATTCAGGCAATGCCATATCTTCAGTTTCTAATACACATGCGTATAGATTTTGTAAGTTTTCAGCAGTTGGGTTTTGTTCCTCAACATCAATGATGTTTTTTACTGCGTCCATATTTTCTTCTTTTACTTGGTATACTTTAATTTTAGCCATTGTTTTAATCTCCTTTATAACGTAATCGTAGAGGCTACACTTCATTATAACGTTTTTTTCATGAAAGATGAAATTGTTATATGTATTTATAGTAAAAATTATGTGTTATTACTCATTATTGGTGTAATTCCCTTACTAATATTATGAATAGGTAACGATATTCCTACGTTAAAGTTATATTGTCCAAGCTTTTTTGTTTTCCTTTCATATATATGTATTAGCTATTCTATATAAAGAAGGGATGGAGTGTAAGTGGATTGTGAGCCGAAACGTGATTGTGGATGTTGCCAAAATAGTATATGTGAATTTTTACAAAGTCTAGAACCGTATACTAAAGTTGAAAGTATTGTAATAGCAGGAAACGAAATCGTTGTATCCTATTTTCTTTCGTTTAATGTGATGAAAGGGATTGTATCATTTGTACAAGAAGACAGTGAGGTTATATTTGTAGATTGCTCAAAAATTGATGCAATCCGAATAGGAAAAGTTTGTAGTTGCAAATTGAAAGTTAAATATATTGAAGAGGACTTTAGCTTACTAGGAAATGTGTGCCCGCAATGTTTAACAGAGGGGAGCACAATCTTTTTCGATTTTCATAATCCAGAATTAAATTTATCTTTACAAGCGAAAACAATTGATGCACCTATATGTACTGAATTTACAGATGAACTTGGGAATATAGTAAAGCAAGTTGCAATCGTAGGTAAAGCAATTGTTTCTAAGGATTTTGTTCAAGTACCTGAACTGTTAGATTTTCGATTAGTTTTATCGGATACTGCTGCGAACCCTTTGAAGTTTGGAATACTATTCATTAATTTTCCTGATATTACATTCATTATTCTATTCGCATCTAGTGGATACTTAAACATTTCAAATTGTTTAAAAGTAGAGGGTGGAACTGGTAATATCGAAATAGAAGAGCTGAAAAAAATGATAAAGGATGACGATAACACGTACAAATCGGTTGTTAAATTGACTAAGGTATATAAGAACGGTGAGACGGAATCTTTTATTTCTAAGAAGGAGTTATAACGCATTTTTTGATAAATCCTCATACATTATGTTGAGGGTTTATACATACATGATGTATATTCTAACGTTTAAAAAGTGAGATACTCTTTTTTTATTAGATGTTATAATAATTTTATATTTGTGAATAATTTATAATTATATAAAATTTTAGTTTAATAGGTGTTTGCTTATATGATAAGTGGTTGATTGAAAAATTGTATAAGTTGATTCTTAAAGATTTAGAATACGATTGATTTTAAAGAAGGCGGGAATGTAAATGATATATGAAGCGAATATACGTACAAGAAAAAAACTAGTTTCTATGTTTGATGATTTCAATAACGTTGTTTTACTTTCTTATTTACAAGGGTATATGGGTACTGCTTGGGTAAATGATCTTGAAAATCCAACAGTAGCACAAGTTACGGTAGGAATTTTCACATTTTACGCTGGAGACCCAAATGTGCAAGAAACAGAAGAGTTATTACGTAATATTCCAGAAAGAATTTTAGTTATCGTAAATAGTGAAGAGTGGAAACAACGCCTAGAAACATTCCATGAAAGAAAAATAGATAAGTTTTTACGTTATAAATTCAAACGAAATCCAGAAGTTTTTAATCGTTCAAAATTACAATCTTTTATATCAACACTTCCAAAAGGATATGAGTTAAAAAGAATAGATGAGCATATCGCAAATAGCCCTACATTACATAAGATCTCCGAAGATTTTACAAGTCAATTTCAGTCGGTAGAAGATTATATAAACCGTGGTATAGGTTATAGCATTTTATATAACGGAGAAGTTGTATGCGGTGCATCCTCGTATAGTATTTATAATGATGGCATTGAAATTGAAGTTGCGACTGATCATAATCATAGAAGAAAAGGTTTGGCAACTGTAGTTAGTGCAGCTCTTATATTGGATTGCTTAGAAAATGGAAAGTATCCAAACTGGGACGCAGCGAATACTACATCTGCTAACCTAGCAGAAAAGTTAGGATATGTTTTTGATAAAGCGTATGATACTTATTTTGTGGATAATAAATGAGTGAAGGAATTACATACTAAAAAATAAATGCGCCCTAGTACGTAAGTCTAGGGCGCATTTATTAGTTGGTAAATATCTTCATAACAATTTTAACACATTTCATCTTTTGAATGTTCGGAATTAAAGATATTTATGTGACTTTTTGAAAAAATAAAAGAGCAGCTAGCAAAAGCTTACTGCTCCTCTCCAAGGGAGAATGGAGAAATACAATCATGTTACCTATAGTATTGACGGAACATTAAGTTTTAATCAGCCATTTATAAAAGGAGAGATAAAATATCTTTAATTAATCCTTAGGCTCCGATTAGGAGTACTGATAGAAAAACGATTGAGAATATACTTTGTTATCCCTCATTAACGGGCAGTAAAACCCCCACTGATTAAAGTTTCGCTTTATTACATTTACAATTTAAATAGTAGAACGTGTTTTTCGTAGTTCGCCAAACACCAATTATATTTTTTTAGAATAATTGGATGGACTGCTTCTTTCGTAGTATCGACTTCAGTATAGCCATATTTCTTATAAAAGTTTTCTAATTCCTCAAAAGGAAGACAATATACATCTTGTATTTGTGATTTTCTCGCAGTTTCTACTAAAAATGAAACAAGGTCACCAGCTAATTGTAGCCCTCTAAATTGAGGCAGAATAAAAATTCCACCCATTTCTAAAGTATCTGCATCTATTTGGACTAATCGTCCAACACCTGCATACTCATTGTTATATGTAATAATTGCAACTTTCTCTCTCTTTAAATCACTTCGTACAAATCCTATCGATTCATATTGACTATTAATCCATTCTAAATCATTAGATGTAGCTAGTTGAATACTCATGTGCATCCTCCTTTGGCCAACTTGCGCTATTTTCATTATATAGAAAATAATTTTAGGAAAAAAGTAGTTGGAATCGCATAATTTTCCTTAATAGTTCAAGTTTTGAAGAATAGTGCATACAATATAAAGTGTTTTCCTTTCTTCATTTAAGTTTTACGTATATAATTTAAAAGTACTATTTTTATTTTATTATTTTATATTTATAACAGAATAGAGGTTTAAAAATGGGTGTTAAAATCATTACGGATAGTGCGGCGGATTTACCAGTAGAATTGCTGCAAGCATATGATATTGATTTAATTCCACTCCGTGTATATGATGAAGCAGAAACAGAGTATTTAGATGGAGTAACATTAGAGTCAGTTACATTATTGCAAAAAATGAGAGAAGGCGCTGTTTATAGAACGTCATTGCCTTCACTTGAAACTTTCCAAGAAAAATTTGTTTCTTATGCAAAAGAAGGTAATCCTTGTATATATTTAGCTTTTTCATCTGAACTGTCTGGTACATATCAATCATCAGTTGTCATTAAAGAGGAAGTAAAAGAAACATATGTAGATTTAGATTTAGAAATTATTGATACGAAATGTGCTTCGCTTGGTCAAGGTCTTGTCGTTTTAGAAGCTGCTAAAATGGCAAAAGACGGCGCATCAAAAGAAGATATTTTAAACCGTGTCGATTTTCTAATGAACCATATGGAGCACATCTTCACTGTAGCTGACTTACAGTACCTTGTTAGAGGTGGACGTTTAAGTAAAGTAGCTGGTTTTATCGGTGGTTTACTAAACATTAAGCCGATCTTAAACGTGGAAGAAGGAAAACTTGTACCACTTGAAAAGGTACGAGGGAAAAAGAAAGTATTAAGCCGTATTGTTGATATTATGGAAGAGCGTGGTAAAGACCTTAAAGGTCAAACAATCGGTATGACTCACGGTGACGATTTAGAAACAGCTGAAGCATTAAAAGCATTAATTACGGAAAGATTTGGCTGTGAAGTATTTATCGTAAATACAATTGGTGCAGCAATTGGAGCACATACAGGTCCTGGCGTTATAACGTTATTTTTCTTAAATGAAGTAGAGTAAAGGATTGATCTTTTGATCAATCCTTTTTTATTTTTTAATCTGTGATAATCGGTCGTTATGGTATTGATGAAGATAAAATCTTTGAAGTTTTCCTATATCAAATGCAATCTTGTAGAAGGAGTATTTTTTATATGTGGAATGATACTTAATGGTAGAAAAAAAGTATAAATAAGAATGCATTTATAGGAATCTGAATATTTAATTATATCTAAATTTTATCATTTCATATATAATTGTGTAGGGGAAATATCTGTAACTATTTGTAAAAATAGGGGGCGGCTATAAAAATACAAGAAATTGCTAGATGGGATTTAAATCGATTGTATTTGAATGAGGATATTCTATTTCCGATTTTGGAGTTGAAAGAGCAATATTTTGTAACAAAAGATGTAGAGGTTCTTTCAAAGCTTATACAAGCTATTGAAAAAGCAGAATACTATTTGTACTGTCAATCGGTTGAAGAAAGTGTTTCATCTGACCTTACTAAATTGACTGTGAAAGTGAAGGAACTAAAAAGTGAAGTACAGCAAGTAATAAAACATAATAAAGTGGAAACTTCAGATAATACTAAGTTAATAAAAGATGAGCTTAATGCGTGGGAAAATATGTACATACAATTACGGGATAGGATAGAAATAGAGCACAATAATAAACTATTATCCTTTGGACAAGCAAATACTATTGCAATGAATAGTGATAATGAAAAGGAAAGATTAGAAGTATTCGAGTTACTTACAAGTACTTTACATAAGGAAAAAGAAATCTTTGCTACCGTATTAAATCAAATAGGGAGATTGCGTAATATAAAGAGTAATGAAATAGAAGATAGAGAGATTTTAACACAATCTTTTCATGCGAATGGCATTTCAGAAACTGTATTATTACAAATGTGGAATGTGACAGAAGAAAACCTTGATAAATTAGTAAGTGCTTTAAACGTGTATAAGAAAGGGAAAGCTTCCATTACATGGCATGAACTTATGACAGTAAAGGAAAGTAATGAGGTTACTATTCCTTTTTCAGTAGCAGTACAAAACGTTTATGATGCATGTAAGAATATTGATGAAGAATTAGCAGTATTTGCACGTAATGCGATAGAAAGTGGATGGATAGATGCTGAACCGAGAGAGAATAAACCACCAGGTGGGTTTTGTGCTCCATTTTTCAGTGAGAAAGAATCGAGAATCTCCATGCGTTATGATGGGAGTATAGATAGTGTAAGAGTGCTCGCTCATGAATTAGGACATGCTTGGCATTTTTATAATATGAGTTTTGAACAATCTACATCTTTTTTAGATGATTATTTGCCGATGAGTACGGCTGAATCAGCATCTATTTTCTTTGAAACGGTACTCTTAAATTATCTAATTGAAACAACTGATAGTAAAGATATGAAAAAGGCATTGCTTAGCTGGAAAATAAGAAATAGTTTTAATTATGTAATGGCAATACGAGCATCGTATCAGTTTGAAAAAACATTTTATGAAAAATGTAAAGAGGGTCCATTAAGTGCTGATGAAATTGAGAAATTATCTATAATGGCACAAAAAGAAGCATATGGAAATTCTTTAAGTGAATACCAGCCGTTTGTATGGATGAAATATATTCAATTTTATATAGCAGATGTTCCTTTTTACAATTATCCATACACATTTGGATATTTAGTAAGTTTTAGTTTATTAGAAATAGCTCAAGAAAGTAAAAGTACTTTTCATCCGAAATATAAAGAGTTTTTAAGAGAAACAGGAAAGGCTCCAGTAGAGGAGCTTATGAAAAAATATTTTGAAATAGATATAAGAAATTATGAATTTTGGAATAAGGCTTTTATTCAAATTTCTAAAGACATTGATGAATATTTGCAGCTTATGTAAGGGGAGAGTATAGTGGATCAACAGTTTATAAAAGGTATACCTTTTTCAACTTTAGAATATGCAAAAGCTATAAGTTTATTAAAAGGTTGGATACATGAACAACAAGAGAAACCAAGGTTTGTAGTAACTGCAAATCCTGAAATTGTTATGTCTGCAAAGGAAAATACGGAAAAATCAAAGCAGTTTAAAAAGATGTTACTATCTGCGGATTTAATAACAGCGGACGGGATTGGTGTCATAATTGGCTCGAAAATATTAAAAGGAACTTTGAAAGAACGTGTTACTGGGGCGGATTTAACTCACGATTTAATAAAATATTGTAACGACAATGAATATCGTGTCTTTCTTTTTGGAGCCGCTCCAGAAAGTAATAAAAAGGCATTAGAAAAATTAAATGAGCAGTTCCCAGGAGCACAGTTTAAAGGACAGCATGGATTTGTAAATGGTGAAGAAATAGAAAAAATAAAAATAAAAATTAAGCAATTCAAGCCGCATTTACTACTCGTAGGACTAGGTTCACCAAAACAAGAAGAGTTCATCTATGAAAACATACAAACATTAAACGTTCCGCTATCTATTGGTATCGGAGGCATGATTGATATAATATCTGGTACTGTAAAAAGAGCACCGAAAATGATGAGGGATACTGGAACTGAATGGCTGTATAGGTTACTCTCACAGCCGAAAAGATTGAAGAGGCAACTTGTACTTCCGAAATTTTTATTGTCGGTTATGTTAGAGAGAGTGAAAGGAATGCCAAGCTAAGAAAGGATAAGTAAGATGATAGAGCCGTTATCTAATGAAAAAGCTACAATGATTTTTCAAGAGCTGAAAGTAGAATGTGAAACTTTATTTGAATTTAAAATTCGAAATGCAATACCTATTCACCGTGGTTGGCTAAATTTGAAGTGGAAACTCGAAACGGATGCAGGGGATTTTGTATTAAAGCAATATAATCAAGAACGGTACAAAATGTATAACTCAGACCTTTTAATACAAGCATTACAACAACAGCAAAGATTACATAATAATGGTGTAAGTTGTCCAAGGGTATTAAATTATAAAAATAATGTAATGCATATATCAAAAAGTGATGAAAGATTTATAGTATTAGAACATAAGGAAGGTAGCTTAGTTTCACCAGGAAAAGTGAATCAAAAGGAAATTCACTCTCTTGGTCAGACGATAGGTTATATGCATAACTTGTTAAATGATGGCTCTTTAATAAAAGGAGAAAATCCTAAATTTGTTCCACCTACTAAAGAGGCGAGATTGAAACATTGGGAAGAAAAAATGAGAGAAGTAGAGAAGCTAGGAAAAGAGCACATTCTCCCTTATATAAAATTACAGCAAGAAGCAACACAATTGGTAAATACAGAACAATTTCATAATAGCCAACGGGGATGGGTGCACCGTGATTTATGGGTAGATAATTTCTTGTTTCATAATGATAAAGTATCAGCGATTCTTGATTTTGATCGCATGGATTACGATTATGTAGAGTTAGATATTGGCCGTGTAGTTATATCGTGCGCATTAAGTGACGGAGTATTAAATAAGAGTCTTGTTGCATCATTTTTAGAAGGGTACCGCAATGAAGTAGACTTTCCAGTAGGGAATATTGTTCAGGCAATTCAAATGCTTTGGTACATGGAGAGTACTTGGTGGATCCATGCCAATATGGATCAGCATAGTGTACCACCTTCACGCTTTGCAGATGAAATGAATTGGATAGCTGAAAATTATGGTGTATTACATAATATATTGGCCGACTTATAAATAAAGAGGAGACTACATACATGAACAGAATCGGCATTATTGGAGCAATGCAAATTGAAATAGATTTACTTTTAGAAAAACTAGTTATACAAGAGGAACAGACAATAGCGGGAATGCCTTTTTATATTGGAGAATTCATGGGAATAGAAGTAATTATTACACGTTCTGGTGTAGGGAAAGTAAATGCAGCTGCATGCGCGCAAACATTAATTCATAAATTTGATGTAGACTCTATCATTAATACGGGCGTTGCTGGCGGATTACATTCAGATGTAAAAGTCGGCGATATAGTTATTTCAACGAATGTTACTCATCATGATGTAAGTAAAACTCAAATGAAAAACTTATTTCCGTTCCAAGAGGAATTTATTGCAAGTAAGGAATTGATAGAGTTAGCACGTAAAGCATGTAACAGTAATAGTTCAAATATTCAAGTTCACGAAGGAAGAATTGTAAGTGGTGAATGTTTTGTTGAAGATTCAAAGTTAAAGGCGAAATTAATAGAAGAATACGCACCTCATTGTACAGAAATGGAAGGGGCAGCAATTGGACATGTTGCCTATATAAATGATATACCGTTTCTCATTATAAGATGTATTTCTGACAGCGCAGATGATGAAGCTCAAATTTCTTATGATGACTTCGCGAAAACTGCTGCGAATTATTGCTCAGAAATTATTATTGAGATGCTTAAAAATATAACGAGTAAAACTGTACTATAGTTCAAAAGGAGAGAATGGGATGTTACAAGCATTAATTTTTGATATGGACGGAACATTATTTCAAACAGATAAAATTTTAGAATTATCATTAGATGATACTTTTGATCACTTAAGATCATTACAATTATGGGATACAGTAACACCAATTGATAAATATAGAGAAATTATGGGTGTGCCGTTACCGAAAGTTTGGGAAGCTTTATTACCAGACCATTCTATTGAAATAAGAGAACAAACAGATGCATATTTTTTAGATAGACTTATTGAAAACATAAAAAGCGGAAAAGGCGCTTTATATCCAAATGTAAAAGAAATATTTACATATATAAAAGAAAATAATTGTTCCATTTACATTGCTAGTAATGGTTTGAAAGAATATTTACGAGCAATCGTAACTTATTATGCTTTAGACAAGTGGGTGACTGAAACGTTTAGTATTGAACAAATACAATCGCTAAATAAAGGTGACTTAGTTAAAAGTATTATGAACAAATATGATATAAAAGAGGCAGCCGTAGTTGGTGACCGGCTATCTGATATAAATGCAGCGAAAGACAACGGTTTACTGGCAATTGGGTGCAGTTTTGATTTTGCGCAAGAAGATGAACTTGCTCAGGCTGATATAGTAATAGATGATTTAATGGGGTTGAAGGGAATATTATCTGAAGTGAAGAATACGCACGCTATGAATTAAATAAAGTAACAACCATAAAAATGCTCAGAATAAATGATTCTCGAGCATTTTTATATATTTTCGTACTTAGGGGGAATGGACTTGAAAGATATACATATTCAACAAATAGAAAATTTAATGGAATATGAATTCAGTCATCTCGTTCAAGAGAGTGAAGAAGAAGGTTTTAATTTCCTTATAAGGATAATAAATGAATATAAAAACAAAATAAATGTATTCAATAAAACTGGAGAATGTTTATATGGTGTTTTCCGAGGTGATATGTTAATTGGAGTTGGAGGTTTAAATGAGGATCCGTACACAAAAGACAATAAGATTGGGCGGTTAAGGAGATTTTATATTTCAAAGGATTTTCGGCGTATAGAGTTAGGGAACTTATTATTAAACCAACTATTATGTCATGCGGAAAAGTATTTTGAAGTGATTGTATTACATGCTGACACGAAGCAAGGAGATGCGTTTTATACTGCAAATGGATTTGTAAAAGAGGGATTATATAAGGGATCTAGTCACTACAAAGTATTATCGAGGTGGCTACCAAAAGAATAGACGGACAGGTATTTTAGTTGGTAAATCGATATATCTTAAAAATCGCTGATATATGAAGTTGCGATCCTTATATTAAAAAACAACTTTTATAATTTCATTTACTAAATTGTTATTATAAAAAAGAGCACCTTAGCTTTTAAAATTTAGCTTATAAGGTGACTCCTTTTCAGTCAATTACGTTTTAACGTTCATTTGTTTCAATAATAATCCTGGTTTACCTTTTACATAATAAAAATGCGGATTATTTTCATCATCATAAAGCATAATATAAGGCTTTTCATTTAGTGGGAGCAGTATAAGTACTTCGTCTATTGTAGTGTGTAACCATTGATTAGTAATAGAAACCGGCTTAGATAATGGGATTTTTATCATATAGCCATCTTTTGGAACGACATTTAAGTTTTTAAATGGACCAGTAATTGCTTTAGCGTATTGAACTGCTTCTTTTTGGACTATTGGATCTAAAGATTGTTTTTGAATGACCATTTCTTTTTGACAATCAAACACTTCAATTTGTTGATTTGTATTTGCTAATGCATTTGTTGATAATAGAAATAAAAGAAGAGAAATGACCCCGATTTTTTTTATCATAATACAACACCTCACCTCACCATTACTATCCCCTCAAAAGCTTTAAATATTTTTCTGTCACATTCATGTAACAAAGATGTTGTATGATACAATTGGTTTTTGTTTAAAAGCAATGGAGGAAAAAATATGAAAGTTTTAATTGCAGATGACGAACAAGATATGTTAAGAATTTTAAAAGCTTATTTTGAAAAAGAAGGCTTCGAAGTTTTATTAGCAAAAGACGGAGAGGAAGCACTTCAAATATTTTATGATGAAAAAATTGATTTAGCTATTTTGGATTGGATGATGCCAAAACATAGTGGTATTACTGTCTGTCAGGAAATAAAAAAGAATTCAAGCGTAAAAGTATTAATGCTTACGGCGAAAAGTGAAAGCGAAGATGAATTAGCTGCGCTTCAAAGCGGGGCAGATGAGTACGTGAAAAAACCATTTCATCCAGGAGTACTAATTACGCGAGCGAAAAAACTTATTCAGCATGATGATATTATTCAAGTACAAGATGTAAAGATAAATTTCGCCAAAAATAAAGTATATAAAAATGATATAGAGTTAGAAATTACAAAAACAGAGCTCGAATTAATAAAATGCTTTTTAAATCATAAAGGAACGATTTTAACTCGTAAAAAATTGCTAGATATTGTATGGGGATTTGACTATTTTGGAGAAGAGAGAACGGTTGATACACATGTAAGAAGGCTGCGTAAAAAAATTGGAGAAAATATTATTAAGACGCATCGCGGGTTGGGCTATAGTTTGGAGGAACAAAGTGAATAAACTTGGGAAAAAGTTATTTTTAAGTATTTCTGCAACTGTTATTCTCATCTTTATGATTTCATTATTATTCATTAACAATCTCTTACCGAACTATAATATTTATAAAACACGTGAAAACTTAAATAAATTTACAACACAAATACAAAATACAACAGTGGAAAATATAGAGGATGTTATTCATACAATTGAAAGTGAAAACAACGTTACAATTGCGTATACGCCAATTAATCAGTCAGAAGATGCTATGAACGAAGCGTTACGCATGCAACTTACGAAAAAGAAAGTAACTTTAAATAAGCTTTGGATTACGAAAGACGAAGTTATGAAAGTGAAGACGGAAGGGCAATCGAATAAATTGTACGATCAAGGAAAGGTAAAAGCGAGTTTTTTTGCTAAATATATTGCGAAAGATGATACGATAATTTTAATTGGGACTTCCATTGCGAATTCAAATGAAATTATAAATACGTTAAATACATTTTACTTATACATCGTATGTTTCTCGCTCCTTCTTATTATTTTACTTGTGTGGATACTTTCAAAAATAATAACGACGCCACTGAAGGAGCTAAGTGATGTGGCTCAGGATATTTCACATTTGCAGTTTAAAAGAACGAAAGTGAAAACGAATGATGAAATAGGAGAGTTGGCCAATAGTATTAATATCATGAGTGAAAAACTACATGAAGCACATCAAGACTTAACTGATCGTAATGAACATTTAAAACGATTTATGGGTGATGTAACGCATGAATTAAAGACACCGATTGCATTAGTAAAAGCATACTCTATGGGGATTAAAGATGGATTAGATGATGGGACTTACGTAGATACAATTATTAAACAAACAGATCAAATATCAAACTTAATTGAAGAACTATTACGATTTTCTAAACTAGAAAGAGATATTTTACAAAAAGAAGAATTCCCCATTGAACCACTGGTCCAGAGTATATTAGATAAGCATCAGATTGACCTGGATTCGAAAGCAATTGACTTACAAGTAAACTGTAATACGGGTGATACAATCGTTTATGCAGATTTAAATAAAATGAGAATGGTATTTCAAAATTTAATTTCTAATGCAATAAAATATACAGCAAATCAAAGCATAATAATTACTTTAGAAGATAGAAATAAAAGTATATATTTTCAAATAAAAAATGGCATTCATACGGATAAAATTAAAGATATCGAGAAAATTTGGGAGCCTTTTTACGTACTAGAATCTTCTCGTAGTAAAGAAAAATCAGGTACAGGATTAGGACTAGCGATAGTGAAAAGTATTTTAGAAAGACATGGTTTTGAATATGGAGTTTCCTCTATAAATGGGGAAATTCAATTTTATATAAATGTGAAAAAGGACTAATGAAAATTTAGTCCTTTTTGCAGCTTTAGAGGTTAGCGATACAGGATGAATCACCATAATTTTCAAAATTGATGTATTAAATGGAGAATTAGCAAATGTTCTACTTTCATTAAATTCACGTGAAGTTCACAGGGAAACGTTATATTTACATAGTTACATTTGAATTTAATGAAGTGAGGTATTCGGATTTGAAAAGAAAGAAATTAGTAATTGGTAGCATTTTAATGGGGATGACGTTATCTTTATCTGCATGTGGTTCATCAGATAATATTGTAACTACAAAATCAGGAAGCATTTCAGAAAGTGATTTTAACAAAAAATTAAAAGAAAACTATGGTAAACAGAATTTATCTGAAATGGTAGTAGAGAAAGTATTAAATGATAAATATAAAGTTACGGATGAAGAGGTAACGAAACAACTGAAAGAATTAAAAGACAAGATGGGCGATAATTTTAATACATATATGGAATCTAATGGTGTGAAAAATGAAGATCAGTTGAAAGAGAAATTAAAGCTTACTTTCGCTTTTGAAAAAGCTATTAAAGCAACCGTAACGGAAAAAGATATTAAAGATCACTATAAGCCAAAGCTTCAAGTTAGCCATATTTTAGTGAAAGATGAAAAGACAGCAAAAGAAATTAAAGAAAAATTAAATAGTGGCGAAGATTTCGCGGCATTGGCTAAACAATACTCAGAGGATCCAGGTTCTAAAGAAAAAGGTGGAGAACTATCTGAATTTGGACCAGGTATGATGGTGAAAGAATTTGAGGATGCTGCATATAAGCTAGAAGTTGGTCAATTGAGTGAACCTGTTAAATCTTCTTTCGGATATCATATTATTAAGCTAACGGATAAAAAAGAGCTTAAACCATATGAGGAAGAGAAAGAGAATATTCGTAAAGAATTAGAACAGCAACGTATACAAGATCCTCAATTCCATCAACAAGTTACTAGAGATCTGCTTAAAAATGCAGATATAAAAGTATCTGATAAAGACTTGAAAGATACCTTTAAAGAGTTAGAAAAATAATAAATGGAATGTAAGACAATCGATAGAAATATCGGTTGTCTTTTTCTCTATTTTTCCGGCTATTTGCCGGGCAGTAAGACCCCAAAACTCAAGATTCAGCGGAAGCAAAGAAGTTAGGTGGGGGCCCCGCTGCCCGTAAACGCCCGATTGGTGAGGGCTCACTTTATATAGAAGCTGGGAGTGGGAAAATACTTTCACACCTGTATTGAATTTTACTTAATAAGAAATCTTTGAGTTTCTCAACTATTATATAAAAATAAAACTGAATTTTCAGTTATTTTGTTATATAGTAAAAGAGAACGAATAAGGGGAGGGAACATTTTGAGTAAAAAGAAAATGGCAATTACACTGTCAGCAATGCTATCTGCAACAATTATACCTAGCTTTACTATGGATGTGCATGCAGAGAAGAAAGAAGAGACTAAAAATACGAAAATTGAATTAGAAAATGGGATGACAAAGCCGATTTATTCTCTCGATGAAGCCATTATCGAAAATTTATATGTAGAGACAGAAGTTGATAGTGATCGCGACGGTAAGAAAGACAGAGTATCGATAAAAGTTATGCGTCCAAAGACAGATTCGAATGTGAAGGTTCCTGTTATTTATGAAATGAGTCCATATCGATCAGGATTAAAAGATGTTCCTGTATATAATGTAGATGAAGAATTGTATGCGTATGAAGGAAAACCGTATGGAGCGGTTAATCTTGGTTCGTATGGGAACTATTACGTGCCAAGAGGTTATGCAGTTATTCTAGGCGAAAGTATCGGTACTGGAAAATCAGATGGATGCCCTACAACTGGAGATGAACAAGAAATACTCGGTACAAAGTCTGTTATTGATTGGGTAAACGGTCGCGCGAAAGCATTTACAGAACAGGGTGAGGAAGTTCAGGCAAATTGGTCTACAGGAAATGTAGGTATGACTGGAGTTTCTTATAATGGTACACTACCAAATGCTGTTGCGACTACTGGAGTTGAAGGTTTAAAAACAATTATTCCAATCGCAGCAATTAGTAGTTGGTATGATTATTATCGTGCAAATGGTGCAGTAATTGCGCCAGGCGGATATCAAGGAGAAGATACAGATAATATGGCAGAAGCAGTACTGACAAGGGAAAATCCTGAAGTTTGCGGACAAGTTATAAAAGAGTTAACGGCTGGACAAGACCGAAAAACAGGTAATTATAATGATTTTTGGGATAAACGCAATTATGTAAAAGATGCTAAAAATGTAAAAGCAAGCGTATTTGTTGTTCATGGTTTAAATGATTGGAATGTTAAGACGAAGCAGTTCGCGCAATGGTGGGATGCACTCGGAGAAAATCATGTACCTCGTAAAATGTGGCTACACCAAGGTGGTCATGGTGGGACATCAAGTAATAACTGGCAGCAAACACAAAATAAATGGTTAGATTATTGGTTGTACGGAATTGAAAATGGAATTATGGATGAACCAATGGTTGATGTGCAAAGAGAAAATAAATCGTGGCAAAAGATAAAAAATTGGCCAGATCCAGCGGCTGTACCTTCAAAAATCCGTATGTATTTAAGTAATAAATCAGTCAATTTTCCACTAAGTATGGGATCGGCTAATAAAGTTTTCTCATTCTTAGATGATGCACAAATGAAATCAAATCAATTAGTAGCAAACCCAGAATTAGAAGTAGCCAATCGATTAGTATATACAATGCCTGTACTGCAAAAAGATACACGCATAAGTGGTACACCAAAGATTTCAATTACAGGAAATATTGATCGATCTGTATCAAATTTAACAGCATTACTTGTTGACTATGGAGGAACGAAGCCGGAAATCGTAACGAGGGGCTGGATGGATCCACAAAACTTGAATAATATAGAAGATTCAACAGCGATTCAACCGGGCAAAGATTATACATTTATATGGGACATGCAGCCAGATGATTATGTCTTTAAAGCGGGACATCAAATAGGGGTCGTTTTAATTGCTAGCGACTATGATTATACAATTAGACCGAAAGCGGACACGAAACTTACAGTGAAATTAAGTGAAGTGACATTGCCGATTGTGAAATAAATATTTTTTCCAAAGAGCTTACTAAAGTAAGCTTTTTGTTTTGTAGTCTGAATTTTTAATTTTATATTTCAAATTGGAAGGTTATGTAATACAATATCATTATATTCTATGGAAAGTGAGTGATATATTATGACAGTCAGCTCTTTCGAAAGCGCATTAAATTTAGAGGTACAGGAAGATTAGTTGAATTGGAATCTTCCGTACGTAAAAACGGAGGAGAAAATAAATGTTTAGTTTTTATAGTACACTTTGTACGGAACTGTATGATTACACAAAACCAGTCGGTTATTCTTTAAATGGTGATATTGAGTATTACAAAGAACGTTTAAAAGATTGTAGAGGTAGAATTCTCGAAGCTGCAGTAGGTTCAGGGCGTGTCATCATTCCGCTTCTAGAGGCTGGTTTTAAAGTGGATGGGATAGATTATTCACCTGAAATGCTTGATTCTTGCCGTAAGCGGTGTAAAGAGAGAGGCTTACATCCTAATTTGTATGAAGGAAGCTTGCAACAATTTTCAATTCCGCATAAATATGAGGCAATTATCATTCCTACTGGATCTTTTTGTTTAATTGAAAATCGTGTGGATTCTATAAACGCATTGAAATGTTTTTATGAACATCTTAATCCAGGCGGACGATTAATCGTAGATATTATGCTTCCGCATGACTGGAAGACTGGGGAAATTCATACATCGACTTTTTCTTTGCCGAGTGGAGACGGAATCACATTAGAAAATAAATCAATTGAAATAGATTGGCTGAACCAAGTTACTGTATCATATTTGAAATATGAAAAGTGGAGTAAAGGACAGCTAGTACAAACAGAGTTACAACGTTTTGCGCTGCGCTGGTATGGAATAGTAGAGTTTAAACTCCTTTTAGAAAGTATAGGTTTCTCTAACATTACTTGCTCTGCTGAATATGTTTATGAAAAAGAACCGTCAAATGCAAAGCAAATGATTACTTTTGAAGCTCTGCGAAACGAAAAATAGAGAACTATCTATGGAAACAAGGCAGTCAATACAAAATCGACTGTCTGGTTTCCATTGTCCAAGCATTCTCCTACTAACTACATATACTATTTATGTTAAAATCGGTCACTATTTTAAACAGGACTGCTATTTTAATATATATAACTATTCAGGGAAGAGGGGAGAATAAATTTGGAAAACGAAGAACAAGGTAGAATTGAAAATCAAGTGTATTCAAATCGTGTAGTAAGATCAGAATTTGATGCGAATTGGGAAACTTGTATATCAAAGAGTGGTTATGTAATTTATATAGCAACAAGTAATAATGCTGAAGTAATAGTACTTCTTGCAGATGGTTCAAGTAAATTATTAATTTTCGAAAAAGGCGGTAAAGTAGTTGTAGGTGGCGGTGGAACAAGTCATTACAGTAAGCCGCATATTGCAAGAAATATTTAAGGTAAAACATGTTAATTGAGAAGAAGCTGGAAGACGGTTAGTCATTCATATTTAGAGAATGACTAACCGTTTTTAAATGTAGTTTTTGAAGAATTATATGTTATAGTATAATAGTGTTTTAAAACAATGTTATTTTAATATATTTCAAATTTTGTTATGTATTATTTTTATATTAAATTAGCACCTAAAGTATTTTTTATATAAGGAGTAGTAATTAGAGAAATGAAAAATATAGACTTTATACTAGAAAGTGATGAGGCATTAAAACCGTCTGAACGATTAGTACTATTATTATTAGAGAAGCATAGAATGTTATATACGAACGATCTATTGGCATTATCGAATTTATCATATAAAACATTAACAGATTCATTAACGGCGCTTGTTTTAAAATCGTATGTGTTAAAGGAAACAGGTAAGGGAAGAAGACAGAATTGCTATAGATTAGTATGATAAGGCAGCTGTTTTAGAGATTTTTACATATGTTTTTTAATCGTAAGGCGAAAATGTGTTTTTGGTTTTCAAACGAAAAACTTACTATAAGAGGGGCTAAGATAGTAGTATTTCATTTTTGTAAGTGTAATTATTTCGTCATTGAAAATACTAAAATAAAATAAACCGCATAAAACAGAAATAAAAAAACAATCCATTTTTAAAATGGATTGTTTTTTTATTGGAATAATATTATTTGATATGTTGAAAGTATGAATAGCAGAATAAACATTACCTGTTTTAGTTCATGCAACTGAACAAATATGATGAAAACTATGTGTATAGTTTTTTTTAATTGCTTTTTTCAGTAACTCTAATGAAATCATAGTCTTTATTGTTTAAAGGTATTATTTTTAACATTATTGCTATTCAACATTTAGTACAAAAGTGATTTATAATATTATTATGTAAACTTAAGTTTTTAAAAGGAAAATGTAATAATTAATAGAACATGTAGAAGGGGATGCTTAAATATTTTGAAGGATAGGAGATTATTATGGAGCATTTACAATCAATAGCACAAGCTGTTTTAAGTGGTCATAAGGAAAAAGTAGTGGAGTTTATAAAGGCGAGTCCAAGTATTGTTAACGAATGTAGTGAAGATGGATGGACACCACTTCATTTAGCAGCTTATTTTGGACAGAAAGAAATAGCGAGTTTTCTTTTAGAAAGCGGTGCAGATATACATAGTAGAGCGAAAAACGAAAATGAAAATACGCCTTTGCAAGCAGCAATTGCGAACAAGCAAAGTGAACTTGTTGCTTTCTTAATTGAAAAAGGATCAGATGTAAATATTATGCAAAGTGGTGGCTGGACAGGACTTCACGAAGCGGCATTATTAGGAAATGAAGAAATAATTATGTTACTCCTTAAAAATGGAGCTAATAAGATGATAAAGAAATATGATGGGAAAACAGCGTATGATATTGCATTAGAAAAAGGATATGATCATCTATTACATCATTTGAAACAGGAAGTGAACTTATGATGAATAAATGGAGTGTTGGTATATTTTTATTTAATGAAGTAGAAGTGTTAGACTTTGCAGGGCCATTTGAAGTTTTTTCTGTAACTGAGGTGAATGAAGAAAAACCATTTACTGTTTATACCGTTAGCGAGAATGGGGAAATGATTACAGCAAGGAACGGATTGAAGGTACAGCCAGATTATAGTATTGAAAATTTACCACCAGTGGATATTTTAATAATTCCGGGTGGGCTAGGTGCTAGAGAATATGAAATAAAAAATGAAATAGTAATAAAATGGATTGGCCAGCAAATGAAAGAAGTAAAGCTGATGACGTCAGTTTGTACAGGAGCGCTATTACTGGCGAAAGCAGGTTTATTGGCAGGTTTAAAAGCAACAACACATTGGGCTAGTATTGAAAAGTTTAAAAATGAGTTTCAAAATGTTGAAGTTATAGAAAATGTAAAGTTTGTAGATGAAGGACATATTATAACATCTGCCGGAATTTCAGCTGGAATTAATATGGCATTTCATATTGTGAAAAACTTGTTAGGTGTGCATGTTGCGGAGGACACAGCGAAGCGAATGGAGTATGATATTAGTTTGCCAAATTAAAAAGCCCGGATTGGGCTTTTTATATTGAATGAATATAGTTAAGCTCTTCATCACTCAAAATAGGGCGAACAGATGCATATGCATTTTCTTGTGCTTGCGTTCCTGACTTCGCACCAGGAATTACAACACTTACTGCCGGATGAGAGAGTACATAGCGAAGTGCAAGTTGCCCGAGGGTCTGATTTTTATTTGAGAGCAACCTAAGTTTTTCTACGGTTTGTAAGTCTTCTTGAAACCAAGTTTCATTTGGCCATTCTTTGCGTAAATCTCCATCTGGAAAAATTGTTTTATTTGTGAATTTTCCAGTTAAAATGCCCATTTTTAATGGACCACGAATAATAGCTCCTAGATTTTTCTCTTGTAAGAATGGTAATATATCTTTTTCTGGTTTTCGATTTAATATATTGTAATCAAGTTGTACGATATCAATTTCGTTGTTTTTATTGAAATGATGAATGTATTGTAAATCATGAGTCGAAACACCGACTGCTCTTACTTTGCCATCACGTTTTAATATGTCAAATGCACGTAGAAATGCTTCTGTTTCTCTACGATTATGCCACCAAATATGACAAAAATAAAGATCAATATAATCTGTTTGAAGACGTTGTAAACTTGTTTCGAATACGGCGATGATTTTTTCGGGAGTATCATATACAGGAACTCCATTAGGATCGTAGTGGTGTCCGATTAAACCACCTTTCGTTGATAGGATAATATTATTACGATGTCCTTTAATCGCGGTAGCTACCAACTTTTCACTATGTCCTAAACCATACACATCCGCAGTATCAATAAAATTCACACCACACTCAATTGCTTTTTTTATAGCAGTTATAGATTGTTTATCGTTAACAGGTCCCCATTCATCACCACCGATTGCCCATGCCCCAAAACCTATTTCAGAAACAGTTATTCCAGTTTTACCTAATGTGCGGTAATGCATATTTCCCCTCCTTGTAAGCATGTTATAACATGGATATGTGGGGAAGGAATTTTGTGTGTAAAAAAACTCTTCTACAATAGTAGAAAAAGAATTACAGAAACTACTATTTTATAGCAGCATACATAAAAAATTTCGATGTAAATATGGAAATGTCGTCGAATGCTATCTTTAATTGGTTAATTTATGGGATATTTTTGTGAAGGAGTTTATTTTATAAGAATAGAATTTAGTTTAGTAAGAAAACGTGCCGATGGTAGTGAAAAATATGGGTTAGGGGGATTTGAATGAGGAAACTCAAACGAGTAAATGTTCCTAATATACCAGAGCAATCATCACAACCTAGTGACAAGCGTAAGATAAATAAAAAGAAGTTAAGGCGTCTTATTTTAATGGTCCTTTTTATTGCGGCAACTACTCTGTACGTTCAATATATTTTAACGAAACAACAAGAAGTAATTGATAAAAAGAAAGATATGATTACGGATCAAAAGAAACAATTAGTATCTTTAAAGAAAGATAAAGGTTCTTTAAAGACTAACATAGAAAATTTAACAGACGATGAAGAAGAAATTTTGAAGTTTGCGAGAAAAGAGTATCAATTTTCTAAGTCAAATGAAACTATATTTGTGATGCCAAAGTAATAAAAAAACAGTTAGCCATTGAACTGCACCTCCAATTGTTAGACACCGTCTAACAATTGGAGGTGCAGCTTTTTATGTATGAATGTCATGGTACAAGGAACAATCACATATTGTAAAAATGAAGAGTTTAAGCTATTTGCATAAATATGGAATATGCACTAAAATAAATGTTGTTAAAATTCTGTCAATTATATTATAATACAAGGTATGCGGATACATTTTTTAATCAACGTTGAGTTCCTCGCTCATACGACTATTAAGAAACCCGTTATCCTCGTATAAGAAAGGAAGATAGCTGTGTACGCTTCAAATACAATTTATATCGTAGGGGATGCGAAAGCACCTCAAAATAATCCCATTACTGAAAAGTTTAAAAGCTATTTCGTAGCATTTGTACTTGTTAAGGATACAGGGGAAATTGTAGATGCAGATTGCTCAGCGACAATTGCATTAACATCTCAATTTGTTAAATATTTATTTTTACATAAAAATATAAATGACCCAGCGTTAGTAATGGAAGTGAAGAACCGTTATTTCGGTTCTTCTCAAAAAGCGTTACTTGTAGCGCTAAAAGATGCACAGAAAAAATATAATCAGATTGCTGCTTTGTCTACTCAATCATAGACAAAATCCAGCCGTAAGAATCATTCTTATGGCTGGATTTTTTTATTCCACATTAAAGTCCTACATCAAAAGCAAAGTAGAGAGATAGGAGAGTAAATGCTCAATAGGTTTACCTAATAATCTGTGGGTATAAATTTCCGGTGGATTAAGATTTCACTTCATTGGAGAACGAAAGGATGAACAAAATGAAAATTACAGACGTAAAAGTAAATCGTAGACGTATAAAACTTCATACACCGTTTAAAACCGCGCTTCGTACTGTAACAGAAATTGAAAGTATAGATGTTTATATTCATACAGACGAAGGAGTGATTGGTAAGGGGGCTGCAGCCGCAACGCCAGTTATTACGGGTGATTTCACCAGTGGAATGGAAGAAGCGATTTTAGGACCGATGCGTTCATGTTTAATTGGTCAAGATATCATTCAGTTTCAGCAGTTACTACAGCGCATTCAAATGAGTTGTATTGGAAATTCAAGTGCGAAAGCAGCGGTAGATATCGCTTTATATGATGTATATTGCCAATATCAAAATGTGCCGTTATATGCATTGTTAGGCGGGAAGAAAGAAATTTATACCGATATTACAGTGAGTGTGGATGAGCCTGTATTAATGGCAAAAGAAGCGAAGAAACATATAGAAAAAGGATTTCAAACATTAAAGATTAAAGTGGGTAAAGAGGCGCATTTAGATTTGGAACGTATTGAGGCAATTCGAAATGTGGTACCAAGAAATACGACATTACGTTTAGATGCGAATCAAGGTTGGAGTCCAAAAGAAGCGATCTCTATCATTCAAGAGATGGAAAATCGTAATTTAAATATAGAATTTATTGAACAACCAGTACACGCGAAAGATTGGGATGGGTTAAAGTACGTCAAAGATCGTGTGCAAACGCCAATTATGGCCGATGAAAGTATATTTTCAGCAAGTGATGCATTAAAGCTCGTTCAAGGAAGATACGCAGACTTAATTAATATTAAATTAATGAAATGTGGTGGCATACGTGAAGCACGGTGTATTGCAGATATCGCAGAAACGGCTGGTGTGAAGTGTATGGTGGGAAGCATGATGGAATCTTCACTTTCCGTTAGCGCTGTTGCACATTTAGCGGCAGCACATCCTAATATACATTATTTTGATCTTGATGCACCGCTTTGGTTAATGGAAGAGCCAGAAGGAATGACTTATTCTGGATCAAAGGTAAACCTTCAATCAACAGTGAATAGTAAGTCTTAGGAGAAGAGACTAGTAAACTATTTTTTTAAGGGGGATATATATGAAAAAAGTAGGAACTGCATTTTTAACAACTTTATTTATATTTTCATCGTTTACATCGGCAAATGCTGAAGAAAAGAAGGATAATAAAGCATTTATAGATGTATCTGCTGCAACGTTATGGACAGCACCTGATTCATTAAGGTCAATCGATACACCGAGTGCAACAAATCCAGTGGATCTTTGGAAATGGACGAAATCAATGACACTTGACGAGAAACTATGGTTAACAAATGCAAATAAATTAGAAACACAAGCGTTACTCGGTCAAGAAGTAACTGTTATTGATAAGAAAGGCGAGTGGGTGAAGGTATTAGTGCATGGACAGCCAACACCACGAAATGAAGAAGGTTATCCGGGCTGGATGCCTGAAAAGCAATTAACATATAATCAAGAATTTGCAGATAAAACAAATGAACCTTTTGTGTTAATAACAAAGCCAACAGCGATTTTATATATAAATCCTTCTGAAAAACATAAATCACTTGAAGTCAGTTATAATACAAGACTGCCGCTATTAAGTGAAGACACAATTTCATACCGTGTATTGTTGCCAAATGGTCAGAAAGCATGGCTACGAAAAAATGATGGAACAGTTTACCGTTCTCAAACTGATATTCCAAAACCGACAGCTGATGATTTAATTAACACAGGGAAAATGTTTTTAGGTTTACCGTATATATGGGCTGGTACAAGTGGTTTTGGATTTGATTGCTCTGGCTTCACGCATACGATCTATAAATCGCACGGCATTACAATTCCGCGAGATTCTGGACCGCAATCAAGAGCAGGAATTGCAGTTGATAAAGAAAACTTACAAAAGGGAGATTTAATCTTCTTTGCACATGATCAAGGGAAAGGTAGTGTCCATCACGTTGCAATGTATATTGGTGATGGCAATATGATTCACTCACCAAGAGCTGAAAGGTCGGTAGAGATTATACCGCTAAATACACCAGGATATATAGAAGAATACGCTAGTGCACGTCGTTACTTACCTTAAAAATAGAGGGGGTTTTCAAATGAAAAAAATTGTTCGTTACTCATTAGTTAGTACTCTATTAGCTTCTTCATTTTTAGTTGGCTGCGCAAAAGAAAAAACTGCAACAAAGCCGAAAGATGAGAAGAAAGTATTGCAGTTACTAGAAACGGGTGAAATTCCGTCGTTAAATTCAGGAAAAGTAACAGATGCAGTCTCGTTTAACGTTTTAAATAACGTAATGGAAGGACTATTCCGTTTATCGAAAAATGATGAAGTAATTGAGGCAGGCGTACAAAAATATGAAGTGAGTAAAGATGGAAAGACATATACATTCCAATTGCGTGATGCGAAATGGTCTAACGGAGATCCAGTAACCGCTCATGATTACGTATACGCTTGGAAGCAATTGATTAATCCAGATACCGCTTCTCAATATGCATACATTGCGTACGATGTGAAAAACGCTGAGAAGATAAATAAAAAACAACTAGGTCTAGATGAATTAGGAGTAAAAGCGAAGGATGATAAAACATTCGTCGTAGAGCTAGAACATCCTGTACCGTATTTTACGAAATTATTAATTTTACCATCCTTCTATCCAATTAACGAAAAATATGCGAAAGAGCAAGGTGATAAATACGGATTAGAAGCAAATAAAGCGGTATATAATGGACCATTTACATTATCAGAGTGGAAGCATGAAGCTAGCTTTACAATGAAGAAAAACGATAAGTATTGGGATAAAAAAGAAGTGAAGTTAGATGAAGTAAACTATCAAATTGTAAAAGAAATTTCAACTGCGGTAAATTTATATGAAACAGATAAAGTTGATAGAGCTGTTATTTCTACAGAATTCGTAGATAAATATAAAAATAATAAAGAGTTAAAACAATATACAGATCCAGTTATGTACTTCTTCCGATTTAATGAAAATGTACCGATTCTTAAAAATAAAAATGCACGTCTTGCGCTAAGTACAGTTTTTGATAAGAAGGGACTCGCAGATTCATTTTTAAATGATGGATCGGTTGCAGCAAACTATTACGTACCAAAAGGATTTTTAAAGGGCCCAGATAAGAAAGATTTTAGAAGTACGGCTGGTGAGTTTAATAAGACAAATGTAAAACAGGCGAAGGAATATTGGGAGAAAGCAAAACAAGAGACAGGTACAAATGAAGTGACGTTAGAACTATTAAATTATGACTTGGAAAACTTTAAAAAAGTTGGAGAGTACATTAAAGAGCAGCTTGAGAAAAACTTACCAGGATTAAAAGTGAATGTGAAATTACAACCACATACGCAAAAATTAGCACTTGAGAAGAAGAAAGAATATGAAATGTCGTTATCACGCTGGTTACCAGATTATCCAGATCCAATGACTTACTTAGAAGTATTCCTTTCTGGAAGTAGCGTCAATAATACAGAATATGCAAACCCAGAATATGATGCGTTAATTAAGAAGATTAAAACAGAATTAGGTAATGATGAAAAGGCTCGCTGGAAAGCAATGCAAGATGCTGAAAAAATGCTACTTGATGATGCAGTAATTGCACCGGTATTCCAGCGCGGATTATCTTACTTACAAAAACCATATGTGAAAGATTTATATGTACATCAATTTGGTCCAGCTACAAGTTTAAAATGGGCAGATGTACAAAAATAAAAGAATGGAGAAACAGACTTCATGTATGTGATAGTCTGTTTTTCTTATTTAAAGTTAGAAAAATAGTTCATGGTATAATTTATTAGTCTGTAAACAGTATTTGGAGGGGAAATGATGTCTATGTTTGAAGAAGAGAAAGTAATTTATACAAAAAGATTATTTATGAGGAAACCAATTGTAGAAGATATTAATCAGTTTTATAACATATTAAAAAAAGATACTGTTGGCAAATGGTTGGCTAAATCAAGAGGAATGTCGAAGGAAGAAACAAATGATTATATTGGGCAACTTATCTTACATTGGGAACAGTATGACTTCGGGGTATGGTTGTTATTTAATAGTGAAACAGGAAAGCTTTTAGGACATTGTGGTTTAAGAAAGGTAGATGAAACAGGTGCAATAGAAATTATGTATCTCCTTGACCCAGAACATTGGAGGAATGGGTATGCATTAGAAGCAGCAGAGGCTTCCATTAAATATGCAATAGAGACTTTGAATGTAACAAGAATAATTGCTAGAGTTAAAGTAGCAAATGAGAGCTCGAAAAAACTTTTACGAAAGCTCGGGTTTATATATACTCATGAAGTTAATCATAGCGGGCGTTTATTATCATATTTTGAACTTCATACATCATCCGAAGAATTCTAGACATTTCATATGTTTTTTTATTGTTAAAAAATAAAATTATTACTAAAATTCCAGTGTGAAATTTATGTAGAATCTTGTATAATTAACATGTTTCTATGGAAACATTTTCTTGCGCTATTTATATAGGGCTTAATAGAACAAGGAAGGAAATACATACATGTATATAATAGATAAATAGAATGGAACATGTATAGAGACAAAGGAGAGAAAAGATGACGTGTCAAAAACAAGGGTTACAATTTAATAACGATAGAAAGAGGGACAGAAGATGAAAATGAAGCATGCTTTTGGTCCTATAATTTTAGCATGTGTGCTTTTTTTCATTATCATTCTAATCCCATCGAAAAGTTTAGTATCGCTTATTAGTGATAAGAAGGTAGAAGATGCGGCAACTTCTTTACAAAAAGAGAAATTACAAAGTGTTTTCTTACAGCAAAAAATGTTAGAGAATTCACAGTATTTACCGATGTACGGTTCATCAGAATTTTTACGAATGGATGCATATCATCCGTCTAATTATTTCAAAGTAAATCCAGCTGGTTTTACACCGTTTTTAATTGGAACTGGCGGTACACAAAGTTTAGCTCATATTTTAAATATGACATCTACTATGGATGAATTAGAAGGTAAAAAAGTAGTCTTTGTTCTTTCACCACAATGGTTTACAAAGACTGGTGTCTCACAAGGGGATTTCACTAATAATTTCTCCAAACAACAAGCATATCATTTTATTTTTAATGATGAGATAAATCCAGAAATGAAGAAGCAAATCGCGAAACGGCTATTAGATTATAAAGTTGTTCAAGAAGATGATATATTAAAAAATTCATTAGAAGGTATTGTATATAATGATACGAAACATAACATAAAAGCAGGTTTAGTTAAACCACTTGCTTATATGTATCGAAATATTTTAGATCATAGAGATTTATTTAACTCTTTATTTAAAATCGAACCGATGAAAGAGAAAACCAATAGCGGGCTTCGTTCAATTTCTTGGGAAGACGCACGTAAACACGCAGAACAAGAAGGGAAAGCTGAGTCTACTACAAATACATTCGGAATTGAAAATCCGTATTATCATAAGAATAATCTGAAGAAAAAACTAAAAGGTTTAAAAAACTTTAGAGCAAATGAAACATATGATGAATCACCAGAATATGATGATTTACAAATTATTTTAGATTTATTTAAAGAGAAAAATGTCAAACCACTCTTTATTTCTGTACCTGTAAATGGGCCTTGGTATGATTATACTGGCTTCCCGAAAGAACGCCGTGAAGTGTATTATAATAAAGTTCGAGAACAGGTTGAGAAAGCAGGATATCCAGTAGTTGATTTCTCTGGTCATGAATATGATAAGTATTTCTTAAAAGATACGATTCATTTAGGCTGGAAAGGTTGGATTTATTTTGATGAAGCAGTGCAGAAATTTTATTCTGAGAAATAAAGTATAGAAATCGGAATGGCTATGAGCCGTTCCGATTTTTTTAGTATAGAGGATTTTGGTGAGGACAATTTGGGAATGCATGTATATCTTGAACCTGTCTATAATCATAATGTTTCATTGCGAACTGGGCTTGATAAAGGTATTCATACACATATAATTGCCCATCATGCGCTGAACATAATACACCTGAAGTTCCTTGCCCATTTATGAAGGAAATACCGATAGGGCGTCCGATTAAGTATGGTATTTTTTGCTGCCAATGCATAGGGGAATCACTCCTTTTTGAGATAATATACGAAAGGAATGATCGAATGGTTGCTTATCCATGTAAATGTAGATGGAAAGGTGTTATATAATTCCTGGAGATTAATTCATATATAAATAGAAAACCGCTATAATTCCGAATGAATTTATAGCGGTTTTTATTATATTCTTAAGCAAGATTTTTGCGCTTTTTTGTCCATTTTTTTATAACGAAGTATAAAAGTATAAGTACGACGCCACCAATTGCAAATGATTTCACATACGGACCAGCAATATCGTTTATATTCTCCCAGTTTTCGCCTAGTTTTTCACCTAGATAAATGAAAATGATGGACCAAGGGATGATTGCGAGTGCTGTTAATGTAGTGAAACGTAGTAAAGGCATTTTTGTAATACCAGCAGGAATTGAAATCGCATGACGCACTACTGGAATGAAGCGTGCTGTAAAAATGACGCCAGTTCCGTAACGATTAAACCAATCTTCTGCAGCATCTATTTGTTTTTTATGTATGAAAATATATTTTCCATAACGTTCTAATATAGGTCGTCCGCCGTATCGTCCAAGCCAATAAATAAAGATTTGGGCAATAACACCGCCAATTGTACCGAATACAACAGCACCTATAAATGAGATACTTCCATTGAATACTAAGTATCCTGCATAAGCAAGGACAATTTCACTTGGGATAATCTCAATCATAAGTCCAAGCATAATGCCCCAATAACCTAATCCTTCAAAAAACGTTAATACTGAATGAATAAAACTACTTAACATTGTTGCACCTTCTAGTTTATGAATTTTTGAGTATAAGAACCATTTATTTAATGACATAAAAGGTTCACTATATGTAGATTATACCTTATTTACATAGGGGATTGCTATTTCAATTCTTTTATGTCTCTTATAAGTATTATAGTAAAGGATATAAGCCGCGTTTTCATGAAGGGTTAATGAAAAGGTTATTAAAAATTTCTCATATATCAATGATAATAGACTGAAAATTAAGTATAATGGTATAGGTCTTTCATTTACAAAAATAGGAGGAGAACGTATGTATATTACAGATCCGATTTATGGACCAATCTCTATTCGTGATAGAGATATCCTTCGATTGATAGATGCAAAAGCATTTCAAAGGTTGGCGTATATTAAACAACAAGGACATACTTATTTTTTACATGAGAACGCAATACATACAAGAGAAGAACATTCGATAGGTGTATATGTGCTAGTAAATAAAGTGATAGAACATCTTACTGAGATTGGTGACATACATTTATCGAAATATGAACGAAAGCTAGTATCTACTGTAGCCCTTTTACACGATGTTGGACATGGGCCATATTCACATTGTTTTCAGCAAATATCGGGTGAAGATCATGGTGAGTGGACGGTACGAATCATTCAAGAGGACGAAGAAATACGTACGATTTTAAATCAAACACCTAGATTATTAGATAATGTAACGAAAGCTTTAACAGAAGATGGAGTTTTTCCAATTATAGATGAGCTCTTATTTAATTCATTAGGAATGGATCAATTAGATTTTTGGAATAGAGATTTATATTACTCATCGCTTGAATTAGAAGGTTTACAGATAGAAGAATTGATTGTTAACATGCGTTTAATTGACGGTAAACTTGTTATTGAAGAATCGGGAATCCCCTTCATCGAACAATTAATGAAAATGAAAGAAGGGCTTTACAATAATGGATTTGGCCACCCGTTTGTGATAAGAAAAGACATATTGCTGCAAACAATTTTTAAAATGATAGAGGAGAAAAATCTTTCGTTCTATACTCCTGAACTTCAAAACTTTTTTCATAAAGGAGAGAAGTTAGAAGTAGAAGACTTTCTTCCGTTACAAGATGAAATAATTTTAAATGAAATACAGTGCTTTGCAAAATCAGATGATGTTGAAATAGTATCTTTAATTCAACTTTATGTTTCACCAACTAAAAGTTTATCATTTCAAAAAGGAGTGGAGGGTGATTTTAAAAAGGAAAATAACAATTTAGCGATAATAACTGAGAAAAAGGCGTACAGTTCATATGTAGGTGGTATTTACGTTTATAGTGAGGAGCAGTTAGAGGATATTGTAGAAAAATCCTCTTTTATTCAAGCGATAGTAAGGTTACCTAAAAAAGAATATGCATATTCTTTTTAAATTGGTTTGAAAACATAAAATAGATGGGGTGGAAATGTGAACTGGAAAGAACGTCTTCTAGAATTGGATGATTTACCAATTATATTAGAATGGTATAACGACGAAGAATTACATAACATAGCAGATGTGAAACCATTTAAGCGATATACAATAGAAGAACTTCGGGAGTATTGGACTAAAAAATTAGCGCGGACTTATGCAAGTTATCATGTAATAATAGTGAGAGATGAAG
This sequence comes from Bacillus sp. MYb78, assembly GCF_002975115.1. NCBI lineage: Bacteria > Bacillati > Bacillota > Bacilli > Caryophanales > Bacillaceae > Bacillus > Bacillus sp. MYb78. The sequence goes on along the minus strand of NZ_PCOB01000026.1, from coordinate 27,523 downwards.
TAATAGGAAGAGTCGGATTAAAAAAGACGAAATATGATGATACCTATGTGATGGAATACTCTATTCTTATTGGCGTTTCGAATTTATATTCAAAAGGACTTGGAACAGAAATTACAAAGTATTTCATAAGTAAATCGTTTTTAGATTCCGATATACAAGCAGTTGTATTACAGGTAAGGGAAGACAACAAAAGGGCAATTCGTTGTTATGAGAAAGCTGAATTTAAAAAAGTAAAATCATATATAGAGAATGAAGTGAAAGTGTATGATATGCATAGAATTAAGAATGAGAAAATAGCACGGTAAAAAACAGTTAATTCTGAATGTAATGAGGGTTAGAGGGATATATGGAACCTTAAATGACACTACTTGTAGATATGCGTAATACTACGGCTTTATATGAAATGAAACTTAAATTTAAATAAATCAAGCAAGCATTTGTTGTATATTTGGAACAGATGGTTGCTTGTTTCCGTTATAAAAAAATAGAAGCATTTCTGCTCCTATTTTTTAAGGCTTCACATCTAAGTTCTGTAAAAATAAAGTTGCTGTTACGTAACGTTTTGCTAACATTTGTACATATGCGGTATGTACAGAAAGGGTCGCAATAATAATAGCGTTACGAATTGCTTCGCGTTGTTCGTTATTAATTTGATCGAACTTGCTTGCGATTTTATCAGCTTTTTCTTTTACGATGTTTTCAATTGTATGAACGGTATCTGTTGCATTTAATTGTAAGCAATTCCCTTGATTGAGTTCTTCAAATAGAGAAGAGTATGCTACATATAAATGAACAGGATTGATTAAATCATCACTTCGATCGGCTGGGTCATTTACAATAAGGCGTAATAGCTTACGAATGGATTCAAAATCAAGTGCTGTTTTTAAATCTTCGACAATAAATAGTAAGGCTGCTTGTTCAATTGAATATTTTTTCCCCTTTTGAGGAGAGCCAATCATTTCTTTTATATCTCGTTTCACCCAGTTTTGCATAGCAGTTACAGAGAAACTTGTGTTTTCAATCTGATTGCCAAGCGCAACTATTTCATTTAAAGAAAAACCGACATCAGTATCGTCAATTTTAATCAGCTTTTCAAAAATAGGTGAAAGTGCGGTAGTAATAAAAGCTGTAACGCTTTGTCCGCTTTCAATATCTTTTTTATGTGACTTTGCCCAAGCTTCTTGTAAAATACCGAGAGGCTTTTTCGTATTCCATCCTCTTAGTGATAGAAGAAGGGTAGCCATTTCGTTTCGTGTGAGATGAAATGTTTCCATCTTTTCACCTCCAAAATAATAAAAAGTTCTTATGAACTTATAATATGTTTTGTTTCATTTAAAGTCAATTCTGTTTTGCTTAAATTTTCCTTTGTCACCAAACTGTCGGAAGTAAATAATACTTGCATATTTCGACAAAAGTTCATATAATAAGTTCATAAGAACCTTTAAAATGTTCTTAAAAACAAATCTATCATTCTGAATTTACTAGAAAGATAGATTTCACATATATCTATATAAAAGGAGAATGGATATAATATGTTGAAAAAACTTGTAGCAGTAATGACAGCATTTATGGTTATCTTTGGGGCTAGCAGCTTTATGTTCGTAGATCATGCGGCAGCGAAAAGTTACAAATCTGGTAAAAAATCATTTACACCAAGTTCAGGTCAAAAGTCAAAAGTTGATTTAAACAAAAAAGACTCAAATGTAAATTCTCAAAAAACGACTCCAGATTCAAAAACGAAAGCAACAAACACAGCACCAAAAAGTAATAAAGGAAGCTTTATGAAAGGTTTATTACTAGGTGGTCTTGGTGGTTTACTAATGGGTAGCTTATTTGCAAATATGGGAGCTCTTGGTTCTGTATTAGCGTTTATGGTAAATATGTTAGTAATGGCTGGTATCGTAATGTTAGCAGTTCGTGCATTTAAATACTTCAAAGACCAACGTAAAAAGAAGGCAGATGAAGTAGCATGGAAACAATAAAAATTTCTGAACAAGAATTAATAAATGCGCTTTGCGTATATATAGCTGAAAAAAGACAAGTGGGTCCAGAAGAAGTGTTAGTTGAACTCATGTATGACGATGACTACGGTTTCTCTGCGGAAGTAGAGGTAAATGGTCGCCAGCAAATTTTAATTCAAGCAAACTTAATCGAAGCATTACGCTTATTGCTTGACAGAGAATATAATGTCAATTCATTCGCAGCGAGATTACAACTTGAATTAGATGATGAAGAAGGTATTTACGCATTAGCGAGATTTAATAACTCAGATGAGTAGAGAAAAGAGCTGTTGAGAATAATATCAGCAGCTCTTTTTAGTATGTGCATATGTAGAAGAATAATCACGCCAAATTTCATTCATCTTTCGTCTACCGATATCTACCATCGGATTAAACTGAATTGCAGCTTTTTGACGAACAGAGTGAACGTTTTGCATGGCGTGATATAATTGTTGGTCGACTATATCATGTTTTTCACCTGCATATTTAGCAATTGATAGACCTGCAACAGTTCCTTGCGCCATCGCAATTTTTCCGCTTTCAATGCCTGTAATATTGCCAGCTACAAATAAACCAGGAAGAGGGGTTTCCATTGTTTCGGAATGGAGAGGAACGTGTCCGCCTAATTCTGAAATGTAATGGAAGGGACAACCAGCTACAGCTGCAAGTTCGGCAAGTGGGTATAATCCCCCAGCAATACAAACAAAATCTGCTTCATATATTTTCTCGGATCCATTAATAACATTTCCTTTAGAGTCAATATTAGCAATACGTACACCTTCAACTTGATCTGTTCCGATAATTTCAAGAGCTGCTTTCCGAAGGTGAAGTGGCGTTCCGTTTATTTTCATTCCGCTGTTTGGATAGAATGTTAATCCAGCTTTTCGAATCCAATCATATTTCATAAAGTGGCTACCTATTCGTAAAATAGCAGAAGGAGCGAGATGTGCTGCATTTAAAAGAGAGTTTAAAACTTCTTCAGGTTCACCAGCTTTTTGACTTAACTCGCTTTTTTCAGGGAGTACAATATGATCTACTTTAATTCCCGCTAATTGCAATTCACTTAAAATGGCGAAAGACAAAATGTTAGCACCAATAATGATTCCTTTTTTTCCAACTTGCACGCGATGAACATTTGTCATAACTTGAGCTGCTCCAATTGACATCACTCCTGGAAGTGTCCAGCCTGGAAGGGGAATAGAATATTCCGCAGCACCAGTAGCAAGTAGTACGAACGGTGCTTCTAACGTACCGATATTAGTATGTACAAACCAATTGTTTTCATCTTTATCTAAATTATAGACCGAAACACCGCACCTAATATGTACTGAAAGTGATTCTGCTTCTTCATGAAGTCGCTTCGATTCTTCTATTCCGTTCCACCATTCTCCAGTAGGCTCTTGATGCAACTGTCCTAACAATCTCCCACCCGGCTTCATAAATTCATCAATAACGAGCACTTTTAGTCCGAAACGAGCACAAGAGATAGAAGCAGATAATCCCGCTGGTCCTGCACCAATGATAATTACATCACTCATCGTTTTTTCACCATCTCTCTCACGATATTCGGATGCTGTTTCCCGCTTTCAACAACCATGTTTTCTTCTACAACAGTTAAGCATGCACGTACATTTGTTTGATTATTTACTGTTACGCGGCATTCAGAACAGTGCCCGATATTACAATAAATACCTCGCGGTGTCCCGCTATCTTCATGAACTCTTAATGTCCGTATTTCATTTGCTAACAGGGCAGCAGCTATCGTTTCATGTTCATATGCTTCGTATTGATGACCGTTAAATTGAAAAGTAATACGCTCACTACTTTGTAAAGTACCTAAAATAGGGTGATGTGTAATTCTACTCATTTACTTTCACCTACCGATCCAAAAGTAACTGCACGTATTGGTGGTTGATATTTTAACGGTAGTTCATTAAGAGTTACGTCAGGATTCACATTTTCAATCATTCGATCTATCATTATTCTGCATGTACGACCACCGCAAAATCCCATGCCAGCACGTGTCCTTAGTTTTAATTCTCTTGCCGAGCAGTTATATTCAGCAATTGTCGATTGAAGTTGTCCGTATGTAACCTCTTCACAACGACAAACAATTAAGTTGTTTTTATTGGTCATGTGTATTCCTCCTCTAGTTCGGTTTGCACAAATTATATATGCAAAAATCATGCCAATATAGAGGAGGGAGAGAGAGCTACCTGTAAACGCCTAATCGGTGCATACTGCTTCTTTATTGAAGTCCAAGTTTTTTTAAACGGTTATATAAAGTAGCCCTGGTTACGCCAAGTTGTTTTGCGCATTCTAATTTATTCCCATTTAAAATTCGTAAAGCCCTTTCAATAACTTTTTTCTCATGCTCATCCATCTCTTCTTGTAAAGAAAGGATTGTATTATTGTTGCTGAGTAATAGGGAATGAGCTGTATGATTGTCTAAATTTTCGGTTGTATGAAATGGTAAATATTCTTGTTTTATAATTCCGTCTGTCGCAAATACCACAAGTCGTTCAACAACGTTTCGAAGTTCGCGAATATTACCTGGCCAATTGTAATGAAGCAGTTCATGCATAATGCTTGAAGGTAAGTCACGAATTGGTCTGTTATAGTTGATTGAAAAATCGTTTAAGAATGAGTATGTGAGTTCGATAATATCCTCTCGTCTTTCACGCAGCGGTGGAATATGCAGGCTAACTACATTTAAACGATAATATAAATCTTCTCGGAAAGTTCCTTTTCTCATTTCTTCTTGTAAATCCCGATTTGTAGCAGCGATAATGCGGAAATCAATATTAATTTCTTTTTCTCCGCCAACTCGGTAATACTTTCGTTCTTGTAGTACACGTAACAGTTTTACTTGCATATCGAGCGGCATTTCGCCAATCTCATCGAGGAATAAAGTACCGCCTTGTGCGAGTTCAATTTTACCTTTTTTCCCTTTACTATTAGCTCCAGAAAACGCCCCACGCTCGTAACCGAATAATTCACTTTCAAATAACGCTTCTGGAATTGCCCCGCAGTTAATCGAAATAAAAGGCGCCTTCGCTGCTTCACTTGCTTCATGAATTGCTTTCGCAAATACTTCTTTTCCAACTCCGCTTTCCCCAAGTATTAAAACAGTTGATTTCACCGAACAAACTTTTCTAGCTAATTGTATCGTTCTTTGTATAACAGGACTTTTTCCATTCATCGCAAGGAAAGGATCAGATTCATCTTTATACTTTGCCACTTCTTGTTCTAAACGGTGCATTTCATGTGACATATTAAATAGTTTTTCATTTAAAGCGACTTGATTTGTAACATCTGTTTCTGAAACGACTGCTCCTATAATTTCATCATTACAATAAACTGGATTTGAATTAATTAATACGAATAAATCGGGACGAGGCTGATGGAACTGAGCGACTATGCTTTTTCCATCATGTAAAGATTGTAAAATTTCCAAGTCTTTATAATCAAAAAAACGAGTAATCGGTTGCCCAATAATTTCATTATGGTTGACTGAAAATATTTTTTCAGCACCATCTGTCCAAGTTCGAACGTATTCTTTACTATCAATGACTGTAACAGAAGAGTCAGTTGTTAGTATTACGGTGTCATAAAATGCCTGTAGTTCATTGTAGGACTTATAAAGAAATGGAATCATTTGCTGAGAAGTTATACAGCATATCGGCTTATCGTTTTCGTTAAGGATGATAACAGCTAATTCATAAGAAAAAGCGTCAATTAGTGCAGCGAATGAGTCATCTACATAAATAATGGCGCAATTATATTCTTCTGTAGTAGAAGGGAGATAATAAAACCTTTCGTTTACTTGCTTAATGTGATTAAGGCTACATGTATGATCGATTAAAATACTTTCCAAAAACTCTTGTATAGTCGGAAATGAAAATGCCATAATATCCTCCCGTTATGTATAAAAATTTTGACAGTGATAAAAAAATAATACACCTATTTACTATAAATTTGAATTATTTTTACAAATAAAAATATTGTTTATGGAAATTGTATATGTGCAGAATTGGCACGTCAATTGCATAAAAGAAAGTGAGAGGTTTAGGGAAAGGAGGAGTATATTGTGAGGCACTGCGACGTTTTAATTATAGGTGGTGGAATAATAGGGTGTTCTATCGCTTATTACACTTCAAAATACGGAAGAGACGTAACAATCATTGAAAAAGGAGAATTTGTCAGCGGGACGTCTTCACGGTGTGATGGGAATATTTTGGCCATTGATAAAGACCCAGGGTTTGATAGTCAAATGTCTTTAGTAAGTCAAAAATTAGTAACTAATTTAAGTGAAGAATTAGAGCATTCATTTGAATATAGGGCACCAGGAAGTATTCTCGTATGTGAGTCAGACGAAGAGATGGAGGCTGCACAGCAATGGGTAAATCGGCAAAAAAAAGCTGGATTACCGTTTCGAATGCTTGATAGGCAAGATATAAGAGAAGAGTCGACTTTTTTTGCTGATGATTTATTAGGCGGTTTAGAATGTGCGACGGATTCAACTGTGAATCCATATCTCCTTGCTTTCTCGCTTCTGTCAGAGGCACAAAAGTTTGGCGCAAAAGCCTTTAAGCAGACCGAAGTAAAGAGTATGAAAATAGAGACGAATGGTTCATTTGTTGTAGAAACTACGAATGGTACTTTTACAGCAAAACAAGTTGTAAATGCAGCCGGTGTGTGGGCTCCTAAGATTGGTCAGATGTTAAATGTAAATATACCAATTGAACCGAGAAAAGGGCATATTATAGTAGCATCAAGGCAACAACATGTAGGATGCCGTAAAGTAATGGAATTCGGTTATTTAATTTCTAAATTTGGCGGAAAAAGAAAAGTAGATGCTTTAACTGAAAAATACGGGGTTGCGCTCGTATTTGAGCCTACTGAAAGTCAAAATTTCTTAATTGGAAGTAGTCGTGAATTTGTAGGGTTTCATACGAGAATAAACAATGAAGTCATTAAATGTATCGCAAATAGAGCGATTCGCTTTTATCCGAAAATGGCAGATATGATGGTAATTCGTTCTTACGCTGGTTTACGTCCGTGGACAGAAGATCATTTGCCGATTATTTCACGAGTCGAACATATTCCGAATTATTTCATTGCCGCTGGACATGAAGGGGATGGGATTAGTCTTGCAGCAGTTACTGGGAAAGTAATTGAAGAGTTATTAAATGAAAAAGAGACAATTATTCCTATTGAACCACTTCGTTTGAGTCGTTTTACAGAAAGGGTGTTAAACGGATGAGGTCACAAAGAGTCTTTACGACTATTGATACACATACGGGCGGGAATCCAACGAGGACATTAATTAGCGGACTTCCAAAGTTGATTGGAGAGACGATGGCAGAGAAGATGTTACATATGAAAAAGGAATATGATTGGATTCGAAAATTGTTAATGAATGAACCGCGTGGTCATGATGTAATGTCAGGGGCATTATTAACAGACCCATGTCATCCTGAGGCTGATATAGGTGTTATATACATAGAGACAGGTGGATACTTACCGATGTGCGGTCACGATACAATCGGTGTATGTACAGCGTTAGTTGAATCAGGTTTAATTCCAGTAGTTGAACCGATTACTTCTTTAAAACTAGATACCCCGGCTGGCTTAGTGGAAGTAGATATTGCTGTTCAAGATGGAAAAGCAAAAGAGGTATCTTTCTGTAACATACCAGCTTTTTTATTGAAAAATATTACTGTACACGTCAAAGACATTGGAACTGTAGAGGCTGATATTGCGTATGGAGGGAATTTTTATGCCATTATTGATGCGAAGTCAGTAGGCCTAGAATTAGTACCAGAAAATGCATCTACAATCATCGATAAGGCGATTCATATAAGAAACACAATTAATGAGAAGTTTGAAATCATTCATCCAGAGTATTCGTTTATTAGAGGATTAACACATGTTGAATTTTATACAGATGCTACTCATGAATGTGCGCATGTGAAAAATACAGTTGTTGTACCACCAGGCGGAATAGATCGATCCCCATGCGGTACAGGAACATCTGCTAAACTAGCTGTATTATACGCTCGGAAAGAAATCAAAATTGGTGAAGAGTTCATTCATGAGAGTATCGTTGGTTCTTTATTTAAAGGATATGTCATGAATACGACACATGTTGAAAATATTGAAGCTGTCATAACGAAAATTACGGGATCAGCTTGGCTTATGGGTATGCATAAATTTTTTTACAATGAAATGGATCCACTCAAAGAAGGATTTTTGCTAATTCCGCCGATGGAACATGAAACGGAGGATATAAAATGAACATTCAAAAAATGTATACAGCAGTAGACGTACATGTAAATGGCGAGGCATTTCGTGTAATGAAAGACGTACCATGCAAATACTACTACAGTTTGGAGCAATTAAATGAACAATTTTCAGGTGAATTAGCAGAAGAGATGAAGCTTTTATTAAATGAACCACGTGGTTTTATCGGTTTGAATGGGTGTATTGTCGTTCCATCTATCCATAATGAAGTAGATGCAGCTGTATTATTTTTTAATCATGAAGGTTCGATTCCGCTTCATTATGGGGGCATTGTTGCGGTAATAACGATGTTACTCGAAAGTGGGTATTTAAAAAAGAGAGAGTCCAATCAATATAAAATTGAAACGTTATCTGGAATATTTTTAGTTCATGCGTATGTAGAGAATGATGAAGTTATATCTGTTTCGTTTGAAAGCAAACTATGCTATATGATTGAGGAAAATTTAAAGAGTGGTAATATCACTTACTCTCTCATACAGGCAGATAAAGTATATGCAGTAGTAGAAAAGGATACGTATTCACCAGAAATTCGTGTTGAAAACATTTCAGAATTGAAAAGATGGGGAGAAGCTACACTGCAGGCTATACAAAAACAGTCGCTAATAAAAAGGCTTATTTTAGTAGATCCTTCGCAAAAAGAAAAGAACCATATAAAGTCGATTACATTTCATGAAGATAACTTTATCGTACGTTCACCAGGGTTTGTTTCTACTATTGTTTCCTATGTTCATGCATTATTTAAAAATGATTATATGGCGGATCAACCTTTTAAAAATGAAAGTATATTTAATAGTTTTATAACTGTGGAAAAAGTGAAGAAGGAGGAACTAGGATACATTTTCCGTTTTGAAAGTAGAGGATTTATTACAGGGATGCAGACGTTTCTATTAGACCCTACGGATCCGTTTCCGGCAGGATTCTTATTAAAATAAAATGTGATAGGGAGAGATAAATATGCAAAAAATTAAAGGGGCATTTCCAGTATTAATAACACCGATGGATGAATTTCAGGAAATTAATTGGGATGGGATAAAACAAAATGTAAATTACTTTATCGAACAAAAGGTTGCAGGTATTATCATTAATGGAAGTACAGGAGAGTTTGTAAGTTTATCAAAAGAAGAACGATTTAAAATGGTAGAAACTGTGTTGAAAGAAATTGATGGCCGTATTCCAGTCATTGTTGGAACTGCAGCAGAGACCACAAAAGAAACAATTGAATATACGAAACATGCAGAAGCGCACGGAGCGGATTGTGCATTAATTATAAACTCTTACTATTGTAAACCGAAGGAAGAGGAGATTTATTTTCATTTTAAAGAAATCTCAAACTCTGTAAATATACCAATTATGCTATACAATAACCCATTTACTTCTGGTGTCGATATGAGTACAGAGCTAATGCTCCGTATTGGAAAAGAGTGTGAAAATGTTACACATATTAAAGAATCTAGCGGAGATATTCGAAAAGCGAGAGATTTAGTAAGACAAAGTGAAGGGGCTTTCCAAGTCTTCTGTGGTTCTGAAGATTTAGTTATGGAATCATATTTAGTTGGTGCTTCGGGATGGGTTTCAGTAGCAGGAAATATCGTTCCCGGTCTCGTTACAAAAATGTATGAGCATTTTCAAAATGGTGAATTAGAAAAGGTGTGGGAAATAAACGATGCTATTTTACCACTTTGCGAGTTTCTTGAAGGATCAGGGAAATATGTTCAAATCGTTAAACGTTCCATGGAATTACATGGGCAAGCGGGAGGACCTTCTCGCTATCCAAGACTAGGATTAACTGTTGACGAAGATCAAAAGCTTCAAACGATTTTATCAAATATTGCAGCTCATGCAGCTGTTTAAATAAGGAGGAGAACATAATGTTAAAGACAAATATTGAGCTGAAACCAAAAGTGGAAGCGTTTTTAAATGAAGAAATTAAAATGTTTATTAATGGCGAATTTGTTTCTGCTATTGGCGGAAAGACGTTTGAAACATACAATCCAGCAACAGAAGATGTTCTAGCAGTCGTATGTGAAGCGCAAGAAGAGGATATTGATGCTGCAGTAAAAGCAGCAAGATCTGCATTTAAATCTGGTCCGTGGGCAGAAATGACTACTGCTGAAAGAGCGCATCTTATTTATAAATTAGCAGATTTAATTGAAGAACATAGAGAAGAATTAGCGCAACTAGAAGCTTTAGATAATGGAAAGCCATATCAAGTAGCACTTGATGATGATATTTCAGCGACTGTAGAAAATTATCGTTATTACGCAGGATGGGCTACAAAAATTATTGGGCAAACAATCCCAATTTCAAAAGATTACTTAAATTACACGAGACATGAACCTGTAGGTGTTGTAGGTCAGATTATTCCGTGGAACTTTCCGCTCGTTATGTCTTCTTGGAAAATGGGAGCTGCACTGGCGACAGGTTGTACGATCGTATTAAAACCAGCAGAGCAAACACCTTTATCCTTACTATATACAGCAAAACTCTTTAAAGAGGCTGGATTTCCAAACGGTGTTGTAAACTTTGTACCAGGCTTTGGTCCTGAAGCAGGAGCAGCAATTGTAAATCATCATGACATTGATAAAGTTGCTTTTACAGGATCTACTGTTACAGGAAAGTATATTATGCGTCAGTCTGCAGAAATGATTAAGCATGTAACGTTAGAGCTTGGCGGCAAATCACCAAATATCATTTTAGAAGATGCGGACTTGGAAGAAGCAATTAATGGTGCATTCCAAGGTATTATGTATAATCACGGTCAAAATTGTAGCGCAGGATCACGTGTATTTGTTCATCGTAAACATTATGAAACTGTAGTAGATGCACTTGTGAAAATGGCGAACAACGTAAAACTTGGAGCAGGTATGGAGAAAGGAACGGAAATGGGTCCACTCGTATCTAAGAAACAACAAGAGCGTGTGTTACATTATATTGAGCAAGGGAAGAAAGAAGGTGCTACAGTTGCGGCTGGTGGCGAACGTGCGCTTGAAAAAGGTTATTTCGTTAAACCAACTGTATTCACAGATGTTACAGACGATATGACAATCGTTAAGGAAGAAATATTTGGACCAGTTGTTGTTGTACTTCCATTTGATTCGACAGAAGAAGTAATTGAACGAGCGAACAACTCATCCTATGGCCTTGCTGCGGGTGTATGGACGCAAAATATCAAAACGGGTCATCAAGTGGCAAATAAATTAAAAGCAGGAACAGTGTGGATTAATGATTATAACTTAGAAAATGCAGCTGCACCATTTGGTGGATACAAACAATCTGGTATTGGCCGCGAATTAGGTTCATATGCGCTTGATAATTATACAGAAGTGAAAAGTGTTTGGGTAAATATAAAGTAATAGGGTGTTTTACTGACAAAAATTGAGGGATGAAATAATGAAAGATGCGGACAACTAGAAAGTTTGATAATAGTTGTCCGTTTTCTTATATATAAAATTGCTTTTCCAAAGAATGATAAGGGGGATTTGGATGGAGAATTTAGTAGAATGGTTAGTAGGGCAAGTGTGGAGTATCGGTTTAGTTGTTTTTGCATTAGGGGCAGGCGTATATTTCACGATTGCAACACGTTTTTTGCAAATTCGTTATTTTAAAGAGATGATTAAACTATTATTTGAAGGAAAGAGTTCCGAGACGGGAATATCATCTTTTCAGGCATTTTGTTTAGCCTTATCAGGAAGAGTTGGAATTGGTAATATTGCAGGGGTAGCGACAGCGATCGCTTTCGGCGGGCCTGGAGCTGTATTTTGGATGTGGGTAATGGCTTTGTTAGGGGCAGCGAGTGCGTTTGTTGAATCAACATTATCTCAAGTATACAAAAGTAAAGTAGGGAATGAATATCGTGGCGGTACTCCATATTTCATTGAGAAAGGTTTAAAAATGAAATGGTTTGCAGTCATTGTAGCGGTAGTTGTAACACTTTCATATGGCATGTTATTACCAGGTATTCAATCTAGTAGTATCGCAGTTGGATTCGAAAACTCTAATGGTATTAACAAATATATAACTGGTATATTTTTAGTCGTGTTACTAGCAGCAATTATTTTTGGTGGTGTAAAGAGAATTGCTGGCGTTTCTCAAATGCTTGTTCCATTTATGGCAATTGGTTATGTAATTGTTACATGTATCATATTAATTGCGAATGTAACGGAGATTCCAAGTATGTTTGCTTTAATTTTCTCTAGCGCATTTGGTGTAAATGAAATGTTTGGTGGAATTGTTGGTGCAGCTATTGCATGGGGTGTAAAACGCGCTGTATTTTCAAACGTTGCTGGTGTCGGAGAAGCGACGTATAGTTCGGCTGCTGCTGAAGTATCGCATCCTGCAAAACAAGGATTAGTTCAAGCGTTTTCCGTATATATCGATACAATTGTCGTATGTACAGCGACAGCTCTTATGATATTAATTACAGGTATGTATAATGTTATACCTGAAGGGAAAAGCGCTATTGTAAAAAACATAGGAAATGTGGAAGCAGGTCCAATTTATACGCAACAAGCAGTTGAAACTGTGATGACAGGATTTGGTCCAATATTTATTTCAATTGCAATTTTCTTTTTTGCATTTACAACGTTACTCGCTTATTACTATATTGCTGAAACGACACTTACTTATTTAGATCGTCAATTGAAGTATGGCTGGTTAAAACCAGTTTTAAAATTTGGATTTTTAATTATGGTTTACATCGGTAGTGTTGAATCAGCGTCGCTTTTATGGAATTTCGGAGATTTAGGAATCGGTAGTATGGCATGGTTAAACTTAATCGCGATTCTATTATTAAGTAAAATCGCATTAAAAGTGTTAAAAGACTATGAAACGCAGAAAAAAGAAGGGAAAGATCCAGTATTTAATCCTAAAAATGTGGGGATTGAAGGATTAACATTTTGGGAAGAAAGAAGTAAAGAGGTTGAAAGAAAAAGTTCTAGAGGAAAAGTTATTGTAGATGATAATTTAAAATTATAACGTAAATTAACTGAAAATTCTTAATTTAAAAGAAGGTATATTGCCTCCATTTCATCGCATACTACAATAGGTATGGATAATATGACTGGAGGGAATAAGATGGAACATGAGCAACATAGTTCGATAAATGATATTCTACATCATTATAAAGAAGGTATAGGTAGTTTTACAAATCAAATTCCTGAAATCGCTGAGACATATAATGCGTTCACGCAAGCTTGTTTTCAAGAGGGTGCTTTAACAAAAAGAGAAAAACAACTTATTGCATTAGGAATTAGTTTAGCAATGCAAGATGAGTATTGTACAATTTATCATACAAAAGGTTGTCTTGATCAAGGATGTTCGGATAAAGAGATTCTGGAAGCATGTGGTGTTTCAGCAGCATTTGCTGGCGGAGCTGCGATGAGTCAAGCGGTAACTTTAGTGCAAGAGTGTTTAACAGAACTGAAAAATCAAAAGCATTGAATAAAAAACGTTTTAAACTTTATGTTTAAAACGTTTTTTATGTGAAATTAAATTTGAGTATAAAAATTATCTAGGATGGGTTCAATTTTTATCGTTTTCAATTTGTATTCAATTTAATATTCTATATCTTCATAAATAGATTTTTCTACATCAGGAAGAACTGTGTATATACTCTTACCGATTAAAGCTTCTAATTCTTTCTTAATCGCATAAAACCCTTTCCAATGTAAAGATGTATGAGATGTTGTACCATGACGCAAACCAACAGAAATTAATCTTCTTTCCAGCGTAGTAAAGCCATCCGCATCAGCAAGAGCGTCACAAAGAGTAATTACTTTATTGTATAAGTCGTAGTTACAATGTTCATTTAATATTTCAACTAACCGGCTTCTCATATGGTGAGGAACGAGACTCCACTCCGCTGCGATATCTATATGTTCATTTTTGCATGGGAATGAGTGTGTCACACAAATAACAGCGTTTCCTGTATACCCTAAATCATTCATATACATATAACCATCATAGGAATGAATGACCGATTTGGTAAAACCTTTGTATCTTCCGATATCATGCAAAAGGGCAGCATTATATGCTATGTCAGCATCTAGCTTGTACCCTTTTTTTATAAGTTCTATAATTATGTTTTCAGTTGCTTGAGCAACATGTAGTGAATGTTCAAACCAAGGGCCCGGGTTTTGTTCATATGCCCATTCGAGTAATTCTTTTGCGTACGTTCTATCTAATATATATTTCATATCGTTATCCTTTCAAAAAAAATCATATCTTAATATAAATTCATCTTATTATTTCATTATTCCTTCTTTAAAAATTGTTACAATGAAACAAAAGGGGGAAAAGTAATGCGAAATTTAGTAATTGAAGAAATTAAGAAACTAGAAAATGATATGGAAGAACTTTCGAAACTTTTGAAAATGGTTGTAAATGATGGGGCATCAATTGGTTTTTTGCCTCCACTGGAACAAAAAGACGCAACAAAGTATTGGCAAACAGTATTAGCGCCAGAAGTGATATTGTATGTGGCTAAAATAAACAACGAAGTAGCAGGGAGTATTCAATTACAATTAGTTACAAAGCCTAACGGAATTCATAGAGCCGAGATTTGTAAATTAATGACTCATCCAAACTTTAGACGTAACGGTATTGGACGATCGCTTATGCAAAAAGCAGAGGAACGAGCAAAGCAAGAAAACAGGTCTCTTTTAGTATTAGATACTAGAGAAGGAGATCCTTCCAATAAATTGTACAAATCACTAGACTACCAAGAAGTTGGAACAATACCAGAGTATGCAATTTCTCCGAATGGAAAGTTAGATGCTACGGTTATTTATTATAAAAACATTTAAGATATAATCAAACGGGGAGAGTGCTTAATTATTAGTAAGTGAATAATAAACAACTATTTTTAACACAGTCTATATTTTTCTGGCGGTGTTAAAATAGTTAATTATAATCTAATTAACGCACTAAATGAATTTGAGAAAGTTTTTAGAGGGTTCTTTTAGTAATGATTCTCGTCTTATAATAAATGTAGAGAAGATGACTAGCCAACTATAGTTATTTTCGCTTTATTATCGGAAGGGGATGAAAGTATGAAAAAGAATAGTTTACAAAAGATGAAGAAAGTTATTTTAAGTGGTGGAGTATTACTTACGGGATTATTAACATTTGGATTTTCAGAAAAGGCTTCAGCTCATGGATATGTAGAATCACCAGCGAGCCGATCTTATTTATGTAAGCAAGGGGTAAATGTAAATTGTGGACCGATTCAATATGAACCACAAAGCGTAGAAGGGATAGGTGGATTTCCGCAACTAGGACCTTCTGATGGACAAATTGCAGGGGCTGGTCATTTTCCCGCTTTAGATGTTCAAACTGTAGATAGGTGGAAGAAAGTTACGTTAAATGGCGGGATGAATACATTCAAGTGGAAACTAACGGCTCCTCATAGTACAAAAGAGTGGAAATATTATATTACGAAAAAAGGTTGGAATCCAAATAAACCTTTAACGCGATCAGATTTAGATTTAGTGCCATTCTATGTGAAAAATGACGGTGGAGCTAGACCAGGGACAACAGTAATGCACGAAGCAAATGTACCAACTGACCGTAGTGGATACCATCTTATTTTAGCTGTTTGGGAAATTGCAGACACTGGAAATGCGTTTTATCAAGTTATAGATGTAAACCTTGTGAATAATGGCTTAGCTTCAAATTTCGCTTTTAACAACGTAGTGCAAACTCCTACACTATTTTAATTGAAACATATATTTCGATCATCTAATTCATTTTAGATGATTTTTTTTATGAAAATGATGAAAAATATAGAAGAAAGTGCAATTATTTATAAAAAAATATGCTTTAAATATTGTCATATTTGCTTCTTTAAGATATCCTTTTCATGAAGAGGTGGAAAACATGGAAAAAGTACTAGTTTTCGGGCATAAAAACCCAGATACAGATGCAATTTGTTCTGCAATTGCTTATGCAGAATTGAAAAAAGAATTAGGAATGAATGCTGAGCCTGTACGTTTAGGCGAAATCAGCGGTGAAACTCAATTTGCGTTAGACTATTTTAAAGTAGAAGGACCGCGTTTTGTTGAGACAGTAGCAAGCGAAGTGGACAACGTTATTTTAGTTGACCATAACGAGCGTCAACAAAGTGCTAACGATATCGAATCAGTTCGTGTGTTAGAAGTTATTGACCATCACCGTATTGCTAACTTTGAAACAAGCGATCCTATATACTATCGTTGTGAGCCAGTTGGATGTACAGCTACAATCTTAAACAAAATGTACAAAGAAAATGGCGTTACAATTCGTAAAGAAGTTGCAGGTTTAATGTTATCTGCAATTATTTCAGATTCTTTACTATTCAAATCTCCAACTTGCACAGAACAAGACGTAGCAGCTGCTCGTGAATTAGCGGAAATCGCTGGTGTAGATGCTGATAGCTACGGCTTAGAAATGTTAAAAGCTGGTGCTGACTTAAGCGGAAAAACAATGGAGCAATTAATCTCTCTTGACGCTAAAGAATTCCAAATGGATAATGCGAAAGTTGAAATCGCACAAGTAAACGCTGTTGATACAAACGACGTTCTTGTACACCAAGCGGAACTTGAAAAAGTAATCTCTGCAGTAGTAGAAGAGAAAGGTTTAGACCTATTCTTATTCGTTGTAACGGATATCTTAACTAACGATTCTGTCGGTCTTGCGATCGGTAAAGCAGCAAACGTTGTTGAGAAAGCATACAACGTATCACTAGAAAACAACACAGCTACTTTAAAAGGTGTTGTATCTCGTAAAAAACAAATCGTACCAGTATTAACAGAAGCATTCCAAGCTTAATTTTATTGAGTACACAAAAACAGCAAGGACAAGTAGTCAGATTGGCTACTTGTCCTTTTTTATCTCTAAAAAACAGAAAATTAAAAAGGGGAGGATTGTGTATGTTGAATGATTTGGAGAGTAAATTACAGTCACTTTTAGAGCGAAATATTACGTCGGTTTCAGAATTAGAGAGCTGGCTTTCGGAGGAGCTGAGTTTAAACGCAGAAATAGAAGAAGAGTTAACGATCAATTTAATCGCTATGTATAGAGATACAAAAGATAGTAATATACGTGATATACATATGTATAACCAAAATGAAATTCAGCCACTTTTAAAAAGATACAATGCAAAATTTGACCAGAAATTTAGAGATTGTCCGTTTTCTGATTTATTAGATGAGCAGAAATATGGATTTATGAAAAAAGCAAGATTTGTGAAGAGTGAAATGTTTAATGAAAAGAACATAGCGCTTTCCGTTAAAGAGCAAGAACTTATTACGAAATATAGAGAAATAATGTCTAACATATCTATTAATTGGGAAGGTGAGCAAAAGACGTATGCATACGTAAAAGCAAGGATAGATAACCAAAATAGAGCTATTCGTGAAAAAGCTTGGTACGCTTTATGCGAAGCAAGAAGTATAGTAAAAATAGAAATAGATTGTATTATGAAGGAACTCGTACAATTGCGGAATCAGATGGCTTTAAATGCAGGGTTTAATAATTATAGTGAGTATGCCTTTAAACAAAAAAATAGAGATTATAGTATTGAAGATTGTTATAAGTTTCATGAGTCGATAGAAAAGTGTGTTGTACCAATTTGGAAACAGTTAGGAAGTCTTTTTAAAAAGAATCTTGATGTAAAAACGTATCGTCCTTGGGATCTTGCTCCTTGTAATTTGCAAAAATCTTCATTTGAAAATTACATTGATTTATTGGATGGGGTTGAAGAAATGTTTCGGAAGACAGATTCATGTTTTCATGAGGAATTTACTCATATAAGGGAAGCGGGATTAATTGACGTACAAGAACGGAAAAATAAAGCATCAGGAGCTGCTTGCTTTACCTTACCTCATAGTAAAGACGTTTTTATTTATTCTAATTTTAGTCCTTCATTTTATGCAATTCATGCATTAATACATGAATTGGGGCATGCATTACATTTTTATAAACAATTTAACAATGAAAGTAGTATGCAGGAAAGATACCTTCGTGAAGAGGTGGCGGAACTTTATTCCCTTAGCCTGGAGTTATTATTAATGGATAAGCTTACTATTTTTTATACGCAAGAGGATGATTATAAAGAAGTACAGCGAGTTCAATTATATCGTACTTTATCGTTATTAATATCGTCAGTTTCAGGAGATGTATTCCAGCACTGGCTTTATACAAATCCAAATCATTCACCAGAAGAGCGAGATGAGAAATATATTGAACTATGTAAAAGGTATCAATATTCATCAGTTGATATTGCAGGAGTAGAGAATGAAATTGGTTCTAGTTGGTTCGAGTCATTTCACTTTGTTCAGTTTCCTTTTTATAAAATTGAATATGCAATTGCACAAATAGGAGCGATTCAATTGTTTCAAATTTATCGAGAGAATCCGGAACAAGCGATTACTTTCTTTAAAGAGGGAGCGAGTTCAGATTGGAATTTATCTATACAGGAAATATATAAAAATACAGGTGTTGCGTTTGACTTTTCGGAAGAAAGGATACAAAGTACTGCAAGGGCTATTTTAGATTTGATTAACGAATTAAAATAAGGATAGCGTTAGCTATCCTTATAATTGTTTATTCGTAAGATTTTTTCTTGTTTATATAAAATGTGATTATCGCAGTAATGAAGAAAATAGGTATCGCATACACTTGCCCAACAAATAACTTCCAGCCGACATAATTGTAGCCTTCAGATGCTGGGATGATAACGGAAATAACGCAAACGATAAAATAGACTAATAGTGCAGGGATAATATTTTTCATTTTTACGAACCTCCTTTTTAATTTTTATTCGCACATCATAATATTGCAATTTATTTTTATTATTTTGAAGAAAAAAGAAAAAATTTTATGGTATTATAATATTTGCATTGAGAGTGATCCATAGTACTTATATGGTAAAATGTGTAATTAAAACTTTCAGAATTATTATATAGTATTTCGAGAGAAAAATGTACAAAATAATGGATTTTATTTATTGAAGTAAAGGGAGTAGAAATATATATGAAAAGGCTATGTATAATTCCATGTGGAAAAAAGAAAATTTGGGATAAGCATTCAAACTACGGACCGATGGAAGCAAAAGATGTATATATTAGTCCGTTCGGAAAAGCATGTCAGGCGTACGCATCCATGTTTTTCGAAAACTGGGTTATATTATCAGCGAAACATGGATTTTTAAGGCCAAATGATATTGTATTAAAAAACTATGATCTTGCATTTGATTCAAAAAGCGATGAGGTAATAAGTATAGAGAAATTACAAAAACAGATGGTAGATAAAAGTTTACTACAGTTTGACGAAATCGTCTTACTAGCAGGGAAGAAGCATAAAAAAGTAGTGACAAAGTTATATCCAGAAGAAATGATTACATATCCGCTAGAGGGGTGTAAAGGAATTGGGTATATGTTGCAGAGGTTAAAAGAGGCAGTGAAGGAGGAGGCGGAAATATAGGTATAGTTTCGGTCACCATGATCTTAAACTTTATTTAGGGAACTAAAAGTAAAATAGAGTTTTTAAGCATCGCCAAAAAGGTGATGCTTTTTTGTTCGTGTTACCATTCAAGTTAATACAATTTAGAGAATAAAGAATCCGATTTGTGAAGTGACATCTCTTTTTTTAATCGAAAACGAATTGCCTTCACTTTTAGAAAATGTATGACGTATTGGTGCAGTTAAGATTGTAAGTGGGAATAGCAATGAGACAAGTTTTGAATAGGATATTAAGAAAGGAGATGTTGATGAATAATGGCCAGATATAGTTTGCACGGAGGACACAATAGTATTGTTCAAGGTGCTAATTTTGGGAATCGGAGAGAACACGTTCTGGATAGGCAAGTTAAAGATGCTGTGGCGGCTAAGTTAAGAGCCTTGGGACACACGGTTTATGACGATACGGACGAGGTAGGGACAACTCAATCACAAAATTTAAATAATATTATTCGTAAAAGCAATTCCCATGCTGTGGATTTAGTTATTTCTTTTCATCTTAATGCGAGCAATGGAAATGGACAGGGTGTTGAGGTTCTGTATTATGATCAGAAAGACTTGGCGGCTAAAATCTCAGCTCAACTAGCAAAAGATATTGGATGGCGTAATCGAGGTGCGAAACAGCGTACAGATTTAGCGGTATTAAATGGGACGAAAGCACCTGCTATTCTTATAGAATTAGGATTTATTGACAATGAATCCGACATGGCAAAATGGAATGTTGATAAAATCGCTAATTCTATTGTATTTGCTCTTACAGGACAAACTGGAGGAGGTGCAGTGGATTTGCTCAAAGTAAAAACTGGCGGTGTAGCATTTAGTAATTTACAAGCTTTGGCTCAAGCGATGGTTGATGCGGGTATTGATGGACAAATTGTCGTTCAGAAAGATGGCATTGGTTATGCTATAACGAATGGTTACTCGGCTGGAAATATCGATAAATTTACAGCTTGGTTAGATTCACGTAAGTGGTACTATGAGTATGTGAGATAAGACTAATTATTATATAATCTTCTAACTCTACTTATGATATGGAGAAAATAGACTAATATACAAGCCTTTGTATACTTTCAAACATAGAGTATGATGAATTCTATTTAGGAGGAAGTATATTCATGGGGAATACTTGTCATTGTGGGCATTCCCGAAATTGTAATAAATTTTGGGATGATTTAATGTTTGGGAGATGTAGATGTAAATGCAGAGATTTTCACGAATGTTGTTGCAAAGAGAAACCGAAATGTGAGTGTGAAAAATGTCATTGTAAAACAAAACCGAAATGCCATTGTAGGGATGAAGAGGAAGGGGATTAATAATAAAAAAGAGTACGATACGTACTCTTTTTTTGGGGGGGGAATTATAATCCATCTTGAACAGATTTCTTTACAATTACCCATGTGTCTTTCTTTTTAACCGTTATAGCTACATTAGTTCCATTAGATTCCTTATAAAAGATATATCCATTGTTTGAGTTTACATATGTTACTGGTTCGCCTATGCAATCTCGCGAGCAGGATTTGTTGACCAATTCAATTAGGGATAGTTCGCTTGGATCGGTTTTGCTTGCTTCTATAACAGCATCAAGGCTTGTTTTTCGATAACCTTGCAAGTTTATATGAAAAAGCTGCTCTATTTCTCCTGTAATGCTAGTATTCATTACTTCTACTGAATTCTTTTTTTCTTGAAGGAATCCGTTTTCATAAAGTAATTTTGTATATCCAATCCATGCTATTAATACTAGCATGAAAAACATACCCGTCAGTTTAAGTATTCGAAGTCGTTTGCTTATAATTGTTTCTGAGTATTTCATTCAGTCTAATCCTCCAATGTTTTTATTTTAAAATATGCTTGGATACATACTTTTAGAAGAGGATGAAAGTTAATGAGTTTTCAATAAAAAAGAAAACATCTAGAGTTAGATGCTTTCTTTTTTTTGTATTTTTCGCTATCTGTTCGTTACTTGTTTCATAAGTGGTCTTATTTCTTTAACTGGTGGTTTCTTATCATAGGCATCAACGTAAGAAAAGTAGTAGTTTAAGTTTCTTAGAAGACCTTTTCCTATTTTTGCACTTAAGAAAGGAAATACTTGTCCGGTATAATCATCGAGAGATTTACAGTAATATTTTTCATCTAAATATATACTGTATTTACATGTTAGTTCTACTAAAGGATTCCCTTCATCATCAAATACTTCTTTAGAATCAATAATATCTATTAGTGCAAATTTTTCATTTAAGTAAACTTTCTTTTTTTTCTCGTGTTTATTTGTAAGTATAAAAACGAGACCAATCGCGTTAATCAAACTATTTCCTCCTATAAAAAACGGATATTAATAAAATATATCGATATAAGCTAAATGTAAAGAGGAGAGGTGAAATATCATGGAGAGAAAACTAAATAAGCCGATTTATGTTTGGAAATCGACTTATTTTTATTAAGTATTACTTAGTAGTAATACCTACTCTGATTAAAGTTTTACTTTATTGAAATACTTGCGGGAATTGTTTTACGATTGCGTTTGTTATCATGTCGGCCATTTCTAATGCTTCTTTTTCAATTTTATCGTAAAGTTTTACTCCTGCTTCATAATCTTTATTTAGGAATGCCAGTGCTTCTGCCTTAGTTAGTGCTAAATGTTCATAAAACATTTTTCTAAATTCTTCTTTATCTATATATGGGTTGATACTGTTAAGAAATTGAGTAATTTCATCACCATTAGCGTACCATTTTTTCTCTATAGCGGCCGCTGCATTTTGATCACCAGCTTTTGCGGCTTTAACAAGATCCGCTGCAATTACTAAGTGATCTTTAATTAATGCACTATATTTTTTCACTGCATCCTCACCGTAAAATGGTTCAAGTGATAGACCCATATGTGTTGCGTTTTGTAGAAGCCGTCCAACAGTAACGTTAACATCTGGTAAATTAAATACAATACTTATAATAGCCAATCTCGTCCAAGCGACGTGTTGTTCCCATAAAGAACGCATATACCCTTTTAAAAAATTCTCGTTTTTACTAATTCGGTAGTTACGTACGGATAAATCATAGTTTACATAAGGATTATGGTAGGGGGAGTAATACGATTGCCAATAAGAATACATAAATAGTAACACTCCTTTGAACATGTATAACTCAAAGTATGATAAATATTTATTTTTAGTTACGTGTCCTAGATTATTTTTAGGGAATTTGAAATGGAGAAATTCAACGAATGATGTTGTGGTATATATGAATAAAATGAATATAAAGTAAAAGAGAGTCTGCAAGGGAAGTTGCAGACCCTCAAAAGGGTATTGCCGAGATGTCGGACTCGACTACGTAATGTTATCATAAAATTCTTTTGAAAAAACCTGGTAAATGTGTCCAAATGAAATTGGTACCGTCATAAAGTCAAAGGGACCTGCTTCCCGCGGCAGGCCCCATTAACTAGATAATGTCGATGAGCAAAAACTCATCTGGAGTACTTTTATAGTAACAAGTAAAATGTGTTTTGTGTATTGAGAAAGAAGAATTGCATAATTATATGTGAACAATTTAAATCCCAACGATTTATGATTATCATTAATTGTTGGGATTTAAATATAGTTATAAAATGGAGAAAAGACTTGGAAGTGGGATTGAAGTGCACAGAAGTATGTAATCATGAAAAAGACCTGCTAATATAAGCAGGTCAACTTAAGGGGTTTATCCAACAGATTATTATATATGGTAACAACTGAATTGTAGTAAGTCTATACGTTTAATATTGAGAAAACTTCTGTGAATGATACATTTTTTGCGCATATATTAACGTCTAAAAAGTTGAGAAAGAAAATGTAAAAGCTTTTTATAAGAGAATAATGGCTGGTACTTATAGTATGATTCATATTTCCACGCATCATTATTAGAGAATTGGAGTTGTGTTGTTTTCTTTTTTGTTGTGATGGAACTCATATTACGATGTTTCATATAGAAACCTCCTGAATTTATATGTATACGATTAGTAGTATTCAAGAAAGGGAAATAAAATGAATATTTAAATTGAAACTCTTTCTTCATGTGTACTGGATTTACGTTATAAATGTTGTAAAACATATAAAACACGGATGCTAATTCATATTAAATATAGAATAATGAAAAAACAATAAGCATTTATTCATCCCTTTCAAGTCGTATAAGTGATTGATATAATAGAAGTAGATGAAAGATAAAGAAAAGCAGGTGACTCTTTTTTGTTTACTAAAGCACAAGAACTTTTAGCGTCCTACTTTGGTTATTCTTCGTTTCGAAGAGGACAAGATGAAACAATTAAAAATGTACTAGATGGGAAAGATACAGTTTGTATTATGCCAACAGGTGGCGGTAAGTCGATTTGTTATCAAATTCCGGCATTAGTATTTGAAGGAACGACGTTGGTTATATCCCCTTTAATATCACTTATGAAGGATCAAGTAGATACATTGGTACAGAATGGCATTTCAGCTACATATATTAATAGTTCTATTTCTATTGCTGAAGCAAATCAGCGAATTCAATTAGCGAAACAAGGACATTACAAGTTACTTTATGTGGCGCCTGAGCGTCTTGATTCGATGGAGTTTGTTGACCAACTTATCGATATGAAAATCCCTATGATTGCGATTGATGAAGCACACTGTATTTCACAGTGGGGACATGATTTCCGTCCAAGTTATTTACATATACATCGCATTTTAGATTATCTTCCAGAAAAACCGCTCGTATTAGCATTAACAGCAACAGCAACACCGCAAGTACGTGAAGATATTTGTAACACACTTGAAATTAATCAAGAAAATACAATTATGACAACGTTTGAGCGAGAGAACTTATCGTTTTCTGTCATTAAAGGACAAGATCGAAATGCATATTTGGCGGATTATATTCGTCAAAATCAAAAGGAATCTGGGATTATATATGCAGCTACTAGAAAAGTAGTCGATCAGTTATATGAAGATTTAATGAAGGCAGGAGTTTCTGTATCAAAATATCATGCTGGTATGAGTGATAGTGATCGAAATGAGCAACAAGAACTCTTTTTACGAGATGAAGTAAGTGTAATGGTAGCAACATCTGCATTCGGGATGGGTATTGATAAATCGAATATTCGTTACGTAATTCATTATCAGCTTCCAAAAAATATGGAAAGTTACTATCAAGAAGCGGGACGTGCTGGTCGTGATGGATTAGATAGTACATGTATATTGTTATATTCTTCTCAAGATGTACAAGTACAGCGGTTTTTAATTGATCAATCAACTGGAGAATCACGTTTTTCAAATGAACTTGAAAAATTGCAAAATATGACCGATTACTGTCATACTGAACAATGTTTACAATCATTCATTTTGCAATACTTTGGAGAAGAACCGAAAGAAGATTGTGGACGCTGTGGTAATTGTACAGACAATCGCGAGAGCATCGATGTGACAAGGGAATCACAAATGGTTTTATCATGCATGATTAGAACGAACCAACGCTTTGGAAAGCAAATGATAGCGCAAGTATTAACGGGGTCGAAAAATAAGAAAGTTATTGAATTTAATTTCCATACTTTACCAACGTATGGGCTTTTATCGAACCGTAGTGTAAAAGAGGTCAGTGAGTTTATTGAGTTTTTAATTTCAGATGAGTTAATTGCAGTTGAACATGGCACTTATCCGACGTTAAAAGTAACAGAAAAAGGGAAAGAAGTATTACTTGGTAAAGAGAATGTTTTACGAAAAGAACGAGTAGAGACAAGACAAATTGTTCAAGACCATCCTTTATTTGAAGTGCTTCGTGAAGTACGTAAAGAAATTGCACAAGGAGAAGGTGTACCTCCGTTCGTTATTTTCTCTGACCAAACATTGAAAGATATGTGCGTGAAAATGCCGCAAAGTGATTCCGAATTGTTGACGGTAAAAGGTATCGGAGAACACAAACTTGTGAAATATGGCTCGCACTTCTTACAAGCAGTTCAGCATTTTATTGAAGAAAATCCAAATTATGCTGAAACGATTAAGACAGAAGTAGTTTCAGAGCGTAAAAAGTCAGGAAAAGCGTCCGCAAATTCTCATTTAGAAACGTATGAAATGTATAAACAAGGTATTGATTTGAATGAGATTGCAAAAGAACGCAACTTATCAAGACAAACAATCGAAAACCATTTAATTCGCTGCTACGAGGATGGAATGGAAGTAGAGTGGCAAAGTTTTGTTCCATCAGAGTATGAATCTCTTATTGAAACTGCCGTTCAAAATGCAGAGGGTGGTCTGAAATCTATTAAAGAACAGCTTCCGAATGAAGTGAGTTACTTTATGATTCGTGCTTATTTACAAATAAGAAAGTAGAGACATATAAAGGGGATAAGAATTTATGTATCATGTTTTCGTTTATGGCACGTTAAGAAGAGGACAAACGAATGCTCATTATATGCTAGGTGCAACATGCATTGCAGACAGAGCTTGGACATATGGAAAATTATTTGATACGAACGAAGGATATCCGGCCATGACTTATTCGATTGAAGAAAAGGTGTATGGAGAAGTTTATGTAGTAAATGATGAGATATTGTGTAAGTTAGATGAACTAGAAGAATATACAGGTAATGCGGAGACTGATTTATATGATCGAATCACGCAAACAGTATATGTTGCTGATAGGGAAATTGAGGCATATGTGTATATCGCTCAAGATAAAAAGATGATATTGAAAGTTATTGATTCTGGTGACTGGATGGAGTATCAAAAAGAAAAATAAGAGTAGCTAAAGAGTAGATAGTGGAATAATCCATTATCTATTTTTTATACTTTCACTTTCAAAATTCTTATTATTTTGATGAATTGTAAGTGTAGGGAAATCAAAAGGAGGATTTTTCATGGGGATTAGAAATTTAGTTTCTCACCTGTAACAGAAAAATAATTTGCAGGAGGAGAATAATAATGAACGAATTAAATGTAAAAGAATTTTATAAAAAACAATTTGAACTAATGAGCTATGATATAAATAATGAAAATTGGTTACAGGAAGTTGCTAAAGAAGTGCAAGAACAAGTTGGATATCCAATTCAGACGATGTTAGAACTAGGAGCTGGAAATGGCGGATTTGCAAGGGCGATGTCTAATTTGAATGTAAAAATGACTACTGTTGAGCTTGTACCGGAGTTAGCTATGTTTGCAAAAGAACATTCTACTAATGACATTGAGGTTCATTGCGCCGATTTTTATAAAATTAACTTTAAAGAAAAGTTTGATGTTGTTATTTATTTAGACGGATTTGGTGTAGGAACAGATGAGGAACAATTATTTTTATTAAAGCGTATAAATAACTGGTTGAAAGATGATGGATGTGCACTTATTGATATTTATCAACCGTTATATTGGGAAAAAGCCAATGGACAAGAAATGCCGATAGGTTCTGCAATACGAAAGTATGAATATGATAGTGAAAATGCAAGAATGCTAGACCATTGGTGGGAAATAGATTCTTCAAATGATATCGTGACACAATCTTTACGCTGCTATGCTGTAGATGAGATTAGTAATTTATGTGCCGAGGCTCATTTAAGTATAGTTGGGATTTTCCCAGGAGGAGCGTATGATTTTGAAGCTGGGAAATATAAAGAGCAATCATCTTTAAATGAATGTTTATCATATCGAGTAAAAGTGAAAAAGAGTAGGGATTAATGAACTGCACCCCAATTGTTAGACACAGTCTAACAATTGGGGGTGCAGTTTTTCT
>NZ_PCOB01000025.1:45862-78923 GCF_002975115.1 Bacillus sp. MYb78 | reverse complement strand
GTTTTCAAAGAACTACTTGGTCGCTCATTTGCGACTTCCTTATGTTAACATCTTCGTTTTTCGATGTCAACTAAGTTTTTCAATTTCTTTTTTTGTCGTTTTCTGCGTTTCCGCATCAGCGACGGTTATTAATATATCATGGTAAAAAATGAAATGCAACACCTTTTATAAACTTTTTTTAAAACTGCCCACATTTCTTTTTTAATATCATATACTTAAACGAAATATCTCTTTCATGTATGAGTAATTCCTACATATATTTTATATAAAGTTACTCTATCAAAAAACGTTTCTTTCTATACTAAGCGTTTTATTCATATACCATATCATACAAGGAGGAATATATATGGACTATACCGATTTATTAATCAAACTAGGTCTCTCGGCGATTTTAGGGTTTGCCATTGGTTTAGAACGCGAATTAAAACGGAAACCACTTGGTTTAAAAACGTGTTTAGTTATTTCTATTATTAGTTGCCTCCTAACGATTGTTTCTATTAAAGCAGCTTATAACTTACCACATACCGATCATATGAATATGGATCCACTTCGACTTGCCGCTCAAATTGTATCAGGAATTGGTTTTTTAGGTGCTGGCGTAATTTTAAGAAGAGGCAACGATAGCATTGCAGGACTCACGACTGCCGCTATGATCTGGGGTGCTTCTGGTATTGGTATTGCCGTTGGAGCTGGTTTCTATATCGAGGCGATTTTCGGAATGTGTTTCCTTATGATTAGTGTCGAACTTATACCACTCGCGATGAAATATGTAGGCCCTAGGTCATTTCGTCAACGTGATATCGCTGTGAAACTTGTTGTACGAAATATGGACAATATCCCAATCGTAATTGAAGAAATAAAGGAAATGGATATAAAAGTTAAGAATATGAAGCTTAAAACATTAGAAAACGGTTCTCACTATTTACATCTTAAACTGTCCATTGATCAAAAAAGACCTACTGCTGATGTTTACTATGCTCTTCAACATCTTGAAAGTGTCCAACAAACTGAAGTGGAAAGTATGTAGCATAAAACAAACTCTCTTTAATTAGAGAGTTTTTCTTTTTTCTATAATGGTAACAATGAATGTAGTCCTGCAAAACAAGGAGGAATTTACTATTGAAATCCCGTCCGAATTTAGTAGATACATTTCGTGATTCCATTATTTTTCGTTTAATTTGTTTTATTATTGTATTCACTGCTTTTTCTGGTTTTCTTATACATAGATTAGAACCCTCTCATTTCACTACATGGTTTGACGGAATTTGGTGGTCAATCGTTACCATTTTTACAGTTGGATATGGCGACTTTGCTCCCCATACAACGATAGGAAAACTAATAGGTATAAGTATTATTTTATTAGGAACTGGCTTTTGTTCTTATTATATGGTTCTATTCGCTACTGAGATGATCAGTAAACAATATATGAAAATTAAAGGTGAAGAAGCCGCTACCTCTAACGGTCATATGATTATCGTTGGCTGGAATGAGCGTGCAAAACATGTTGTAAAGCAAATGCATGTATTACAACCAAACCTTGATATCGTTTTAATTGATGAAACACTTTCTTTACTCCCAAAACCATTTCATCATTTAGAATTTATAAAAGGTTGTCCGCACCACGATCAAACTTTATTAAAAGCTAATATTAAAACGGCACACACCATATTAATAACAGCGGATAAAGAAAAGAACGAAAGCTTAGCAGATACACAATCCATTTTAAATATTTTAACTGCAAAAGGACTCAATCCAAACATTCACTGCATCGCAGAACTACTTACTACTGAACAAATTCAAAATGCAACGAGAGCTGGCGCGTCAGAAATTATAGAAGGAAATAAATTAACGAGTTATGTATTTACCGCTTCTCTTTTATTCCCTTCTATTTCAGGTGTACTATTCTCACTTTACGATCAAATCTCTGATAATAAATTACAACTGATGGAGCTTTCTCCGTCCTGCACCGGACAAACCTTTGCAAATTGTAGCTATACCCTTTTAAAACAAAACATTCTCTTACTAGGTATAAAGCGCGACGATCAATATATGATTAACCCAGTCCATACTTTCATTCTTATCGAAAGCGACGTACTCATTGTTATTCACCATTAAGAAAATGTTTTTCTAGTTCCCGCATGAGCACTTTTCCAATATTGATATATTTTCTTTTCACTTCTGCATCTGGATCTTTCGGTTCAGCAAATTGATCCATCCCACTCGTTCCCGCGGTTAAAGTATTCACATTATCATCTAGTTCGTCTTGATATACGTGCGAAAGAATATACGGCGTTTCAAGACGGACTACTACACCAGGTACATCTAGTTCACCATCTACTGCTGTAAACGGCACTCGTAAAAATTGATACCCATCTTCTTCATCGATTTTGTAATCGAAGCATCCTTTATCATAATCCCAATTACCACCAATACTATATCCAAGTGGTTTCATAACCTCTTCTAATTTATATAACGCATATGTACGTCCTTCTAAATTTGATTGAATCGGAATCAAGTCCATCCCTCCAAGACTTTTCCTTTAGCATACCCACTCTAGTTTGAATATACTGATGGACTTTTCGATAAAATAATAAAAAGCGACCGGAATCCGGTCGCTTTTTATTATTTTAAACGCTCTTCTAATTCTGCTTTTAATTCTTCAAATCCTGGTTTACCAAGTAAAGCAAACATGTTTTTCTTGTATGCTTCTACGCCAGGTTGGTCAAATGGATTTACGCCTAATAAGTAGCCGCTCATCGCACATGCTTTTTCGAAGAAGTATACAAGGTAACCGAATGTGTACTCATTTAATTCAGGAATATTTACGATTAAATTTGGTACTCCCCCGTCGCTATGTGCAAGTAATGTACCTTCGTATGCTTTTGTGTTTACGAAGTCTACAGTTTCACCAGCAAGGTAGTTTAATCCGTCTAAATCGTTGTCTTCTAATTCGATTGTTAGTTCATGTGTAGATTTACCTACTTTAAGAACTGTTTCAAATAAGTCACGACGACCTTCTTGAACGTATTGACCTAATGAGTGTAAGTCAGTTGAGAAGTTTGCTGAAGATGGGAAAATACCTTTTTGATCTTTTCCTTCACTTTCACCAAATAACTGTTTCCACCACTCAGCGAAGTATTGAAGTGCTGGCTCATAGTTAACAAGCATTTCAATTGTTTTTCCTTTATTGTATAAAGCGTTACGAACTACTGCGTATTGGTAAGCTGGGTTTTCTGCTAGTTCTGATGTTCCGAAGTCATCATGACCAGCAGCTGCACCTTTCATCATCTCTTCAATATTTAAGCCACTTACTGCGATTGGTAATAAACCAACTGGCGTTAATACAGAGAAACGTCCTCCAACATCATCTGGAATAACGAATGTTTCGTAACCTTCGTTATCAGCTAATGTTTTTAATGCACCACGTGCTTTATCTGTAGTTGCATAAATACGTTTGCGAGCTTCTTCTTTTCCATACTTCTCTTCTAATAACTTACGGAAAATACGGAATGCTAGTGCTGGCTCTGTTGTTGTACCTGATTTGGAAATAACGTTAATAGAGAAGTCTTTACCTTCTAATACGTCCATTAAATCTTTCATGTAAGTGGAGCTAATGTTTTGTCCAACAAATAGCACTTGTGGAGTTTTACGTTGTTCTTTAGATAGCGTGTTGTAGAAAGAATGGCTTAACATTTCGATTGCTGCGCGTGCTCCTAGGTAAGAACCACCAATACCTACAACAAGTAAAATGTCAGAGTCGTTTTTAATTTTTTCTGCGCATTTTTGAATGCGAGCGAATTCTTCTTTGTCATATTGAAGCGGAAGGTCTACCCACCCAAGGAAATCGTTCCCAGCTCCAGTTTTTTCGTGGATTGCATGATGTGTTACTTTCACTGCATCACGTAAATAAGTGATTTCATGTTCACCGATGAAGGATAACGCTTTAGAATAGTCGAACGTTACATGTGTACTCATCTTTTTCCCTCCAATTATGGATATGTATTTCTGTATTCACTTTAGCGAAACTGAAGTTGTAAATCAAGCGATTCAACCATTGTAAACGTAACCAATATATATTTTTTAGAAAAAGTTCATTTTTTGCATAAAAATTCGCATTTTTCGGTATAGATGTATATACATCCTCTTTCGAACATTTTTTATGTATAAAAACAACATAACTACCCCATTCTATAAAAGAGTTAATTAACTCATCGCTTGCTCATGCTTCACAATTAAGGGGGGCTTTTTCATGAGTACTTTGCAACGTATCGCATTAGTCTTTACTGTAATTGGCGCTGTGAACTGGGGACTAATCGGATTTTTCCAGTTTGACTTAGTAGCAGCCATTTTTGGTGGACAAAATTCAGCTCTTGCACGTATTATTTACGGCATCGTTGGTATATCTGGGCTTATCAATCTTGGTTTACTGTTTAAACCATCTGAAAATCTTGGTACGCACCCAGAAACAAACGAAATTCGATAATCAGTATGTCCTTTCACCTCCGACATACGAATATGATTGCATGCAATCATATTTGCAAATATATATCATAAGATAAAGTAAAAGAGGAACGCTCATATGCGTTCCTCTTTTACTTTGTTAACTCGGACTCTTCAATCCATTCTGCCAACTTTTCTCGCAGCGTATTAAATCCGTTTTCAGATGGGTTCGGTATAAGAATCCTTCCTTGTTTTCTTTTCGCCGCTTTTAACGATAAACTCATTTTTCTGTGCTCTTCATCAATTGAAAGTACCTTTACTTCTACTGTATCGCCGACTTTTAAAAAGTCATGAATATCCTTTACATATCCATTTGTAATTTCAGATATATGCACAAGTCCTTGTGTTTCTGCATCTAACGCTACAAATGCACCGTAATCTTGAATTCCAGTCACTTTCCCTGTTACAACCACTCCTGTTGTATATTGTTCTGACATATGAAACACTCCCATACGTTTACCATTCTCTCTACAATTATAGAGAGCAAAGCAGATATATTTATTTTAAATATCCGATTGGTTAGTACGCATTCTAGATAATGATATCTAGAATGCGTATACCTTATATTAGTAAATTATACCACTATGACAGAACTCATTCAAAATTCATGAAAAATTTCCCTTAAAGAAGTATAATTCTCCAATATTGGGATAGACTACTAACACATGGCTTTCTAGTATTCCCCCCCTTTTATGGACAAAACGTATTACGTTTTGTCCTTTTTTTATTTTCTACAAATCGTTCCATTCTCTTCATCGCTTCCATAAGTTGTTCAAGCGACGTCGCATATGAACAACGAATAAATCCTTCACCACTTTCGCCAAATACGCTACCAGGGACAACGGCCACTTTTTCTTCCAACAATAACTGTTCTGCAAATTCCGCTGAAGATAATCCGGTTGAAGATATAGCAGGAAAAACATAAAATGCTCCGCCCGGCACATGACACGTTAAGCCCATTTCATTGAAAGATGTCGTCATGAAGTTACGACGCTTCTTATAGCTATCTCTCATTCGAATTACTTCATCGTTCCCTGCGCGTAACGCCTCAAGTGCTGCAAACTGAGACATCGTCGGTGCACACATCATTGAATACTGATGGATTTTGAGTATTAATTCTGAAAATTGAACAGGAGCTGCAATCATACCGAGGCGCCATCCTGTCATCGCAAATCCTTTTGAAAATCCTGAAATTAAAATCGTATGCTCACGCATATTTTTAATACTCGCGAAACTTGTATATACTTCGTCGTATACAAGTTCTGCATAAATTTCATCAGATAATACGATTAAATTGTACTTCTCAACAATCACTGCTATTTCTTCAAGCTCGGATTTATTTAGCATTTCACCTGTCGGGTTATTTGGTGAACAAAGCAAAATTGCCTTTGTTTTCGCTGTAATAGCTGCTTCAATTTGTTCTGGTTGTACTTTAAACTCGTTTTCTAACGTAGTCGCCACAGGAACCGGAACTCCTCCAGCTAATGTCACAAGTGGTGCATAAGAAACGAAGCTCGGTTCAATAATGAGCACTTCATCATCAGGATTTATAATGGCGCGCATCGCTACATCTAACGCCTGGCTCGCTCCAACTGTAACAATGATTTCATCACTTGGATCATAAGATACTGCAAATTGTTTTTTTAGATACTTTGCTATTTCTTGACGGAGCTCTAATAATCCTGCATTTGCTGTATATGACGTATACCCTTGTTCCAAAGAACGAATACATGCTTGCCTTACATTCCAAGGTGTAACAAAATCCGGCTCTCCTACCCCGAGGGAAATAACACCTTTCATATTTGCTGCTAAATCAAAAAATTTTCGAATACCAGATGGTTTTAAAGATTCTGCTGATCTAGATAGTTCAAATTGCTTCATGGTGTCACCACAATTCGCTTATCATCATCGTCTTTTTCATAAATAACGCCCTCATGTTTATACTTCTTCAAAATGAAATGAGTAGTTGTAGAAACAACAGATTCAATTGTTGCTAATTTCTCAGAAACAAACATCGCTACTTCCCCCATCGTTTTCCCTTCTAATGTAATAGAAAGATCATATGTCCCTGACATTAAATAAACGGATTTCACTTCTGAATAACGATAAATTTGTTCAGCAACCGCATCAAACCCAACGCCATGCTTTGGCGTAACTTTCACATCGATCATTGCCGTTAAACCTGTATGTTCTTTCACCTTCGTCCAATCAATATGTGTTACATAATCCACAATAATCTTTTCATTTTCTAACCTCGCAACCATCTTCTTTACTTCTTCTACCTCTATATTTAACAGCTTCGCTAATGTATCTACAGATAATCTACTACTCTTTTCAAGACAAGCTAATAATTCTAATTCTTTTTCTGTCACCATATAAATCATCCTTCCTTTTCGTTTGTGTCTAAATTATACAAATACCCTTTCCAGTTTGAAAAGAAGATTTTTCTATTGAATTATGTCAAAATAAAGTGAAACTTTAATCAGCGGAAAAATGCGTGATAAAGCGAAAGGGGATGGAACCGTGAAACCAAAAGTTTATATTGCTGAACCAGTTCCAACATTTGTAGAAAATTATTTATCAGAACACTGTGATTATGAAAAATGGGATCAAAATGAGAAAGTACCTCGTGATGTTCTATTAGAGAAAATACAAGATAAAGATGGGTTATTAAATTTCGGATCTGCTATTAATGAAGAATTACTGACAGTGGCTCCTAACTTAAAAGTAGTGAGCAACATTTCTGTCGGTTACGATAATTTTGATTTACAAGCGATGAAAAACCGAAATGTTATCGGAACGAATACACCATATGTATTAGATGATACAGTAGCTGATCTCGTTTTCGCCCTTATGCTATCAGCTGGGCGCCGCGTTTGCGAACTCGATTCTTACGTGAAAAATGGTGAATGGAACGCTGAAATCGGAAAAGAACACTTCGGACTAGATGTACACCATAGCACAATTGGTATTATCGGTATGGGCCGAATTGGAGAAGCCGTTGCAAAACGAGCAAAATTCGGATTTGATATGAATGTTCTTTACTATAACCGCCGTCGTAAAGAAGAAGCTGAACAAAAATTCGATGCTACATATTGTGATTTACAGACGCTACTGAAGCAGTCTGACTTTATTGTTCTTCTTACTCCATTAACAGATGAAACATATCACCTTATCGGAGAAAAGGAATTTTCATTAATGAAAGAAACAGCAATCTTCATTAATGCTTCTCGCGGGAAAACAGTAGATGAAGAAGCGTTAATCCATGCTTTAACAGAAAAGAAAATCTTTGCAGCAGGTATCGATACATTTACACAAGAGCCGATTCAAAAAGATAATCCACTCTTATCATTACAAAATGTTGTGACTTTACCACACATCGGATCTGCAACATTAAAAACTAGGCAGCAAATGGCTATGACCGCCGCTGAAAATTTAGTTGCAGGATTACAAGGAAAAACACCGCCTAATATTGTTCGCGGGTAATACTGAATAAACGAAAGGCAAGATGACGTCGTCATCTTGCCTTTTTTTGTTAACATATTTTCTTCTTCCTTGGAGATGATATGAACAAAAATCAATGGAGTGACAAAAAATGAATCACGAATATACTTGTCCTTATTTCACTTTTTCCACTCGCGGCACTACTATTCATTACGAATTGTATGAACACGATAACAAAACAGAACGTCCTACTTTCGTACTCGTTCACGGCTTTTTATCTTCCTCATTCAGTTACCGTCGTCTCATTCCCTTACTATCGAAAGCAGGAACAGTGATTGCTCTTGATTTACCACCGTTCGGAAAAAGTGATAAGTCTCATCTGTTTAAGTATTCTTATCACAATTTAGCAACGATTATTATTGATTTAATTGAACATTTATCTCTCTCAAACATTGTATTAGTTGGGCACTCTATGGGTGGGCAAATTTCTCTCTATGTAAACCGTATACGTCCTGAACTCATTTCAAAAACGATTTTACTATGTAGCTCTAGCTATTTAGCACGCGCAACCTTACCTTTACTATACTCTTCTTATTTACCGTTCTTTCATTTATATGTAAAGAACTGGATTATTAGACGCGGTATCGTTCATAACTTAATGAATGTCGTTCATGATCACTCATTAATTGACGATGAAATGAAAAAAGGTTACTCCGCTCCTTTTTATGACGACCGTATATTTCCCGCTTTAACTCGCATGATACGAGACCGTGAAGGTGACTTATCTTCAACTGAATTACAAAAAATCGAAACACCTACACTACTCATTTGGGG
This sequence comes from Bacillus sp. MYb78, assembly GCF_002975115.1. Classification (NCBI taxonomy): domain Bacteria; kingdom Bacillati; phylum Bacillota; class Bacilli; order Caryophanales; family Bacillaceae; genus Bacillus; species Bacillus sp. MYb78. The sequence continues at coordinate 70,145 of NZ_PCOB01000025.1, read as the reverse complement.
TGAAAAAGACCGCGTCGTCCCTGTACATGTAGGTCATCGTCTACACAAAGATTTACCGAATTCAAAATTTATTTCTTACGAAAATACAGGACATTTACTACCTGAAGAAAAGCCTGAACATGTTTATGAAGAAATTATCGCTTTTTCTGCGCAATAAAGTGAAACTTTAATTAGCCCCCACCTAACTTCTTTGCTTCTGCTGAATTTTGAGGTGGGGGTCTTACTCCCCGGCAAATAGTGGGATAATATAAAAAAGGCCGTCGGAAATTCCGACAGCCTATAATGAACAGCTTCCGCCTTCTTTTATTACAAGTAATTCCACAGCTAATTTCTCACATTTTTCAAGCGCAGGTACTTCCTCAAAAGACATAAAGTATATATGTTGAATCTTCTTTGCGATGTATTTTGGATCATCAAACACACTTATGACGTTCACAACATCGCTCGCTTCTGTTTCATAAAACTCCGGTCCCATTTGAAACGGATCCCAATTCTTCACAACCTCTATCATCTTTTCATATGTACCCATTCGCTTCCCGCCTTTTCACTTTTTAATACTTTTCTTTATCCTATCACATCAGCTATTCTATAAGAAGAGAGAGAACTTTCATAACTTATTGGTTTTACAGAAGAAGGGGGCAAACGTATGCAACTATTTCATAAAGCAATCAATCGACGTGGAACGCATAGTATAAAATGGGATACATATAAAAACGAAGAACTTATCCATGCTTGGATTGCTGATATGGATTTTGAAGTACCAACACAAATTCAAACTGCTTTAAAGAAACGTATTGAGCATCCTATTTTCGGCTATACACTTCCTCCCGAAAATATTGGAGATATTATTTGTAACTGGACAAAAAAACAATATAACTGGGACATTCAAAAAGAATGGATTGTTTTTAGCGCGGGAATCGTTCCAGCTCTTAGTACGAGCATACAGGCTTTCACAAAAGAAAACGAATCCGTTCTCGTACAACCACCTATTTATCCTCCATTTTTCGAAATGGTCACAACAAACAACAGGCAGTTATGCGTGAGTCCATTACAGAAACAAAATGATACATATGTGATAGACTTCGAGCATTTAGAAAAGCAGTTTCAGCAAGGTGTCAAACTCATGCTTCTTTGTAGCCCTCATAACCCAATCGGACGCGTTTGGACGAAAGAGGAACTTGTGCAGCTCGGATTGTTATGTACTAAATATGACGTTATCGTTGTCGCGGATGAAATTCATTCCGATATCATTTATGCAGACCATACACATACGCCGTTCGCTTCCTTATCTGAAGAATTAGCAGAGCGCACTATCACTTGTATGGCTCCAAGTAAAACATTTAATATCGCTGGATTACAAGCTTCGATTATTATCATTCCAAACGAAAAACTCCGTCACGCCTTTACAGCTATCCAATATAGACAAGGCTTCCACGGGTTAAATATCTTTGCCTACACAGCGATGCAAAGTGCCTATACAGAATGTAATGATTGGTTAAACGAAATTCGATTATATATAGAAGATAATGCTCAATTTGCTTGTGAATATATTAAAACTCACATACCTGCTCTTTCCGTAACGAAGCCAGAAGGTAGCTTTTTATTATGGATTGATTGTTCTCGTCTAAAGCTTTCTCAAAACGAGCGTACTGCATTACTTGAGGAAAAAGGAAAAATCATCGTTGAACCTGGTGAGAAATACGGGTTAGGTGGCGAAGAACATATTCGAATTAACATCGGCTGTCCACGATCTGTTTTAGAAGAAATTTTGAACAGACTGCGTCATACGTTTTCATAATAATAGAGGAGTCTGTCCCCTAATCATTCTTGGACAGACTCCTTTGTCATATTTTGTCGGTAAGTCGATATATTTCAAGTTACGGTCGATATATTCCAATAATCGCTGATATATTTTCACTTATACTACACAAAAAAAGCTACCAGCACGGTAGCTTTTACTTTTTCTTCATATCCGCTGCTTTTTTTACAATTACACCACAAGCAATTCGATCGCCTGATTTACCTGTCGGTTGTGTCATACCATCATCAGGGTTTTCTGTAATAATAATAGACGCTCCATCTTTTCTATGAATCGTCGTTTTTCCTTCTTCAAGTGTGATGTGAGGTGCATCGATTTCCGCTTTAATCTTCCCAGAACCATCTGCAACTACGTTCGGTAAATCACCGTTTTCTGCACCCTTCGGATTAAGAAGACCATGTTTTTTATCATCAGGATTAAAATGATTCCCGGATGATTCAAAACGAGGTGCCTTACACTCTCCGATTTCATGTACATGTAGTCCGTGTGGTCCTGGCGTGAAACCTTCTCCTTTAATCGTAATTTTCACGCCACTTGTTTGCTGCACTACTTTCGCAGTCCCTACTTCATCTCCTGAAGCATTATGTAATTTCACTTCAATTTCTTTCGGCTTTCCTTGGTCACAACCTGCCATCAGAAATAATAAACAACAACTGAAAAAAAGCCGTTTCGTCATTCCATTCCCTCCAAAATATATTCTGCCCTTAGATTGTCCGAGCATAGAGGGAAACATACAAAAATGCGTTACTGTTTCTTTTCAGCTAATAGTTTTTCTTCAACTTTCTGTAATCGCTCCGCTTCGCGTTTTGATACACGAATGAACATACGCCACGTAGCAACGGCACCAATTATAAATAGCACGCAAACAATCCCTGGAATAATATATTCTGTTTTATCTTCCGGAAAATATAAAGGCATCATATAGAACACTCCTTATTATAGGATTTGTAAAACATCAGAATTTTCTGTTATATAACTTTAAATTATAGTGGAACCTATCCATATTCTCAAGGGGGCGTTCCGAAAGTGAATGATTTCTTTGACTCCTTCTCCTACTTTCCTTACTATAAACTTGAGGTGAAAAATATGAGAGAAACATTTGAAATTGGTGAAATCGTTACTGGTATTTATAAAACTGGCAAATACATCGGCGAAGTTACAAATAGCCGCCCTGGCAGTTACGTCGTAAAAGTATTAGCTGTTTTAAAACATCCGGTGCAAGGTGACTTACATAACGTAAAACAAGCTGACGTACCATTTTTCCATGAAAGACGCGCTTTAGCTTTCCGTGAACAGACGAACATTCCAGAGCAAATGGTGAAAAAATATGAAGGAGAAATTCCGGATTATACCGAGTCACTAAAATTAGCATTAGAAACCCAAATGAATTCATTTTCTGAAGATGATTCACCTTTTGCAGAGCGTAGTCTAGAAACATTAGAACAGTTAATGAAAGACTACAAACTTTAAAAAACAAAACGACCAAATTACATAATGTGCAATTTGGTCGTTACTGTGTGCTCACTTTCTTTAACACTTTTGAAAAATCAACGAGTTCTCCTAATGTTGGAGGTGCTGGTTTTACTAAATACTCTTTATCTTTTTCTACTAGTTTAAAAATATTGTACGTCGTCATCGCATCATCAAGCGCACAATGATGCTTCCCTGTCCCTACTTTTCCGTACGCCTCAATTGCTTTCCATAATCCTGTTTGATTTCTTTCTCCAAAAAACTTCTTATACTCAAGCGATAAATCACGACACTGTCCGAAGAATGGAAAAGCTATCCCTGCCATTTCACAATTATGCTTCAGCACTTTCATATCCATATTTCCCCACGTTACAATTGTCGGTTTACATTTCGTTTCGTATTCCGCAAGCTTCTTAACGAGTTCAGGAAATGAAATCCCTTTATCCACGACTTCTTGTTTTATTCCTAAAAACTTCTTACATCGATCCGTTAAAGAGGGAAATGTTTTCGGCCTGACATGTGATGAATACGTATCTTCCACCTTACGGCCAGCAACTGAAACGAGTCCTACCTCAATAATTTCCGGAAAAAATCCTTTCGGTTTCTTTCTATGCTGGGGCATCGTAAACTCAAAGTCTAAAAATAAAAATCGTTGTTCATCCATACGATCCCTTCCTTATCATTTTTATCATTCCTTTCTATTTGACACTCCTACACGAACAAGCTCGAATGCTAATTCCATTTTAAATATTCAGATTGGATGTATCTTATATATATGTCAAATGCCCACAAATATTTTAAAAAATAAGAAAAAATGACCTATGCAGAAAATATGACAAAATCCCTCCTTTCATTTACATCCGCAGTTTTTCTACTTTATAATGACGTTATGTGTGTTTCATCTAGTTAATATTTGACACACTAAGAAAAATGAATGAAAGGAGATGAGATTTTTGCACGAAACAACGCAAGAACTCGCTAACTGGCAGTATTATTTTGCTATCGCAGTCTTTTTAATTACATATGCCATTATTATTTCTGAAAAAATTAATCGCGCTGTCATCGCACTTCTTGGTGCAGCATTCATGGTAATTGTGGGGGTCGTCGATTTACATAACGCCTTTACGAAACATATTGAATGGGGAACGATTACGCTACTCATCGGTATGATGATTTTGGTGAACATTACGAGTAAATCAGGTGTTTTCCAATACGTTGCCATTAAAGCAGCAAAAGGGGCACAAGGAAATCCAATTAAAATTTTAATTTCCCTTTCCCTACTTACCGCGCTTGGCTCCGCATTTTTAGATAACGTTACAACTGTACTTCTTGTTGTTCCAGTTACTTTATCTATTACGCGCATACTGCAAGTAAATCCTGTTCCATATTTACTTTCTGAAATTATTTTTTCAAACATTGGGGGAACGGCAACATTAATTGGTGATCCACCTAACATTATGATTGGTTCTGCCAATAAGCATTTAGACTTCAATGCTTTCCTATTGAATCTAGCACCAATCGTAATTATTATTATTGGAGTTACAGCAACAATACTTTACTTCATGTACCGTAAACAATTAATTGCCGATCCTGTACAGGTTAAAAAATTAATGAGCTTAGATGAAAAACAATACATTAAAGATCCAGTATTAATGAAAAAATCTTTAACGGTGCTTGGACTTACGATTGTAGGTTTCATGACTCATTCTATTTTCCATATTGATGCGGCTATCATTGCCTTAACTGGTGCTACTGTACTTATGTTAATTGGTGTGAAAGAGCATGAAATTGAAGAAGTATTTGCAAGCGTAGAGTGGGTAACAATCTTCTTCTTCGCAGGGCTATTCGTACTTGTTGGAGGACTTATCGATATCGGTCTTATTAAAATGTTAGCTCAAAAAGTAATTGGTATAACAGGCGGAGATATTTCTTACGCATCCATCCTTATTTTATGGGTATCTGGTATCGCCTCTGCAACAATTGATAACATCCCATTCGTTGCAACAATGATTCCACTTATTAACGATATGGCAGTCGGGCTAGGCTTATCACCATCTGACGCACAAATCGATGTATTATGGTGGGCATTAGCACTAGGTGCTTGTCTCGGTGGAAACGGAACATTAATCGGAGCTTCTGCTAACGTAATCGTTGCAGGTATTGCGAGCCGCGAAGGACATAAATTTAGTTACATGGAATTCCTAAAAGTCGGTTTCCCAATTATGATCGTTTCATTAATCATTTCTCACATTTATATTTATTTACGCTACCTTATGTAGTAAAAAGAGCGCTCTGATAATCAGGGCGCTTTTTTACTTATATCTAAAATATATCGACTTATCAACAAAACGAAAAATCTACTCTTTATATCTCACCGGTTCATTTCGAATAATAAATAAATGAATCGGTAAGAACACCGAAAATGTGATTACATGAATAATCGTAAATAATATAGAGTTCGTTCCATATCTGTCTAAAATAGCGTAGATAAGATAAATAGACAATACAATCGATACAGCTGTTGCTAGTAAACTTATAATTGGTACGAAATTAAAAATGAAACATGCAACATATATACCGAATACTTTCCACCCTGCTTCTTCTTTCAAAAAATCTGGTAATTTATCTTTCGCTAAGTCACCCCACGTCTTACTATTCAAAAACGGAATAAACGCAAGCACCCCGTCCGTTGCACCATCATTTTTCGCCATCGAATAAAGTGCAAAAGCCGTTAACAAATATGAAATAATTGCCCAAATCAATATAACAAGAATAAACGCAAAACTAAGAGCAAAGAAACCTGCTAGTACGCCTTGATCCTCCATCTTATCCTCTCCTCTCTACTTTCAACATATTTCATTACATTGCAAGTTATGTTTTAAAATTTATCCAAACTCTTTGTATAATAAGAGAAGAAAGAGAATAAGAGAGGAGAAACACTTATGCATCCATTTGTAAAAGCATTACAAGAGCATTTCACAGCTCATAAAAATCCTGAAAAAGCAGAACCTATGGCTCGTTATATGAAAAATCACTTCCCATTTCTAGGTATTCAAACACCGGAAAGACGCCAATTATTAAAAGACGTCATTCAAATACATACTCTCCCAGATAAAAAAGACTTCCAAATTATCGTACGTGAGCTTTGGGACTTACCAGAACGTGAATTCCAAGCGGCCGCACTTGATATTATGCAAAAATATAAAAAGCATATAAACGAAACTCATATCCCCTTCTTAGAAAAACTTATTGTCACAAAATCTTGGTGGGACTCTGTCGATAGCATCGTCCCTACATTCTTAGGTACTATCTTTTTAAAACACCCAGAATTGATTTCTGCTTATATTCCAAAATGGATTGCATCAGATAACATATGGTTACAACGCGCCGCTATTTTATTCCAACTGAAATATAAACAAAAGATGGATGAAGAACTTCTTTTCTGGATTATTGGACAACTACATTCTTCAAAAGAATTTTTCATTCAAAAAGCGATTGGCTGGGTCCTTCGTGAATATGCAAAAACAAATCCGGATGTAGTTTGGGAATACGTGCAAAACAACGAGCTCGCTCCATTAAGTAAGCGTGAAGCAATTAAGCATATTAAAGAAAATTACGGAATAAATAATGAAAAAATAGGCGAGACTCTATCATAGATAGACGCGTTCCTCTATTGAGATTTAAAAAAGAACGTGTTAGAATATGTTCATTATTACTAATATAAGTAGCGATGACGGACTTATAAGTACTTGCATAAAAAGCGATTCAGGGATAGTGAAAGCCTGAAGCCGCAAGGAAACGGCAGTCCCGAGCAATACATGATAAAGTGGATGCACCTTTTGTGTATCAACTAGGGTGGAACCGCGGGCAAACGCTCGTCCCTAGGCAAATAAGCCTTGGGATGAGCGTTTTTTTATGTTCTTTTTAGCTATACTGCTCGTTTCCAAAGTATCAGAGTATGTCATCGCCAATACGTTAACTTTCAAAAGGAGGATTTTCTTATGTATTCAATGGAACAAGTTGTAAACTTAGCGAAACATCGCGGTTTTGTTTTCCCTGGTTCTGAAATTTACGGTGGTCTTGCAAACACTTGGGATTACGGTCCACTTGGAATCGAATTAAAAAATAACGTTAAAAAAGCTTGGTGGAAAAAATTCATTCAAGAATCTCCATACAACGTTGGTTTAGACGCAGCTATTTTAATGAACCCTAAAACTTGGATCGCTTCTGGTCACGTTGGTAACTTCAACGATCCAATGATCGACTGTAAAAAATGTAAAGCTCGTCACCGTGCTGACAAATTAATTGAGGATGCTTTAGATGCAAAAGGCATCGAAATGGTTGTTGATGGTCTTACTTTCGACCAAATGGCTGACTTAATGAAAGAACATGAAGTAAAATGTCCTGATTGCGGTAGTGAAGAATTCACTGAAATCCGTCAGTTCAACTTAATGTTCAAAACATTCCAAGGTGTTACAGAGTCTAGCACAAACGAAATCTTCCTTCGTCCTGAAACAGCACAAGGTATTTTCGTAAACTTCAAAAACGTTCAACGCTCTATGCGTAAAAAGCTTCCATTTGGTATTGGCCAAATCGGTAAGAGTTTCCGTAACGAAATCACGCCTGGTAACTTCACATTCCGTACACGTGAATTCGAACAAATGGAACTTGAATTCTTCTGTAAGCCTGGTGAAGATTTAGAGTGGTTCGCATTCTGGCGTGAAACTTGTAAAAACTGGTTACTTTCACTTGGTATGACTGAAGAGAGCATGCGTCTTCGTGACCACGGTGAAGAAGAGTTATCTCACTATAGTAATGCAACAACTGACATTGAATTCAAATTCCCATTCGGTTGGGGCGAACTTTGGGGCGTTGCATCTCGTACAGACTTCGACTTAAAACGTCACATGGAACACTCAAACGAAGACTTTAACTATATCGATCCACAAACGAATGAGCGTTACGTACCATACTGCATCGAGCCATCTTTAGGCGCAGACCGTGTAACATTAGCATTCTTATGTGATGCATATGAAGAAGAGCAATTAGAAAACGATTCTCGTACAGTTCTTCGTTTCCACCCTGCTTTAGCACCATACAAAGCAGCTATCTTACCATTATCTAAAAAGCTATCTGAAGGTGCTACTGAAGTATTCGCAGAATTAGCTAAAGACTTCATGGTAGACTTTGATGAAACTGGTTCTATCGGTAAACGTTACCGTCGTCAAGACGAAATCGGTACACCATTCTGTATCACATACGACTTCGACTCAGTTGAAGACAAAGCTGTTACAGTACGTGACCGTGATACAATGGAACAAGTTCGTATGCCAATTAGCGAACTAAAAGGTTTCTTAGAGAAGAAAATCCAGTTCTAATTATAAGAAAAAGAGGCTGCTCATAAGAGCGCCTCTTTTTTACTTTTCACGTTTTTCTTTAATTGCTACTGTACATCTTGATATACATAGTAAATCATCATTTTCATCAATAATACGAACATCCCAAACCATTGTCGATTGTCCTCTATGTATCGGTGTTCCGATCGCTGTTACAATTCCATCTTTCTTTGAGCGAATGTGGTTTGCATTAATTTCTAATCCGAAACAAATACATTTTTCTTGATCAATTAAATTGTATGAACCAACACTTGCCACTGTTTCTGCTAATGCAACCGATGCACCGCCATGTAAAAATCCAAATGGCTGATGCGTACGCTCATCAACAGGCATCGTAGCAACCACCTTATCTTCTGTCATCTCTAACAACTCAATTCCAAGTGAATCCATTAAAGTTTTTGCCATATCGCTTCCTCCTTCTCTTGCTTTAATTAAATGTATAATTTTACCTATTTATTTTCAAACTACTTATAACACTTATATAAGGAGGCTTCACCTAAATGAAACAGAAATTTTGTATATTACTGCTTATGTTCTCCTTGCTGACTATTGTACCAAATTGTGCAATAACAGCCAAAGCATCTAACCTGACAATCGATGTTAAGACTGTAACGCAAAAAGGTAAGAAACCTTATATAGAATATCAAATAAATAGGCCTTCTTTTCACAACTTTTCTGACTCTACATTTCAAAATAAGCTCAATTTATACTACAAAAAATCCACTGACAAATTTAAAAACAAATTAGAAAAAGAAGCAAAAAAATACTATAAAGAGACAGAAGGATCTAGTACACCATTTCATCCGTACGTAGCAAATGTTGATTATAAAGTCTCTTTAAACAAACCACCTTTTCTTAGCCTATATGTGAATTACTATCAATATACTGGCGGAGCACACGGTCTTTATACGTGGAAGGCAAATACATTTGATTTAAAAGAAAAAAAGCTACTGCACTTAGACGATTTATTTCAACAAAAAGATAAATATAAAGATGTAATCCGTGCAGAGATTGTAAGACAAATTAAACAAAATGAAAGTATTTATTTTCCTGATGCAACTGAAAAGGTAATGAGTATGAAAAAGTTTCACTTCTTTTTAGAGCCAGACAATCTCGTCATTTATTTCCCTTTATATGAGATTGCTCCGTATTCAAGTGGAATTCCGCAATTTCGTATTCCATATACGTTGTTAAGAGACTATTTAAAGCCTTCTTATCAAAATATTTTGATTGACAACAAGTAAATATTTTAGCTACGATAATGTTAACCTAAAAACAACAGGAGGTTAACATTATGAGAAGATTACATGTTTTAGATTTAGCATTAGCTGCCATGTTCGTTGCTCTTATGGCCATCGGTGCAAATATTGTATCTTGGGCACCATTCCTTCAAGTAGCAGGTATCCCATTATCTATGCAACCATTTTTCGCAATTTTAGCAGGTCTTCTTCTTGGAAGTAGACTTGGTGCCTTATCCATGACTGTATATATGCTCGTTGGCTTAGCCGGCGCACCAATCTTTGCTAACTTCAAAGCTGGATTTGGAGCACTTTTAGATCCTACTGGTGGTTTTATTATCGCATTTATTATCGTTGCTTACGTATCAGGAAAATTAGTAGAACAAAAAGAAAGACCAACATTCATTACATTTGCGATTGCCTCTTTCACAGGAATTATTTTAACTTATATAATCGGTACTACTTACATGTACGGGGCAGTCAATCTCTTTATGGGCGGTAATATGAGCTATAAAGCTGCTTGGATGATTATGATGTGGTTTGCAGTAAAAGATATTGCATTTACAATTATCGGTGCTATTATCGCCCCTCGCATATACTATGCTGTGCGTCGTTCTGCTTATCAGCATTCTCATTCGACGATTTCATAATAAAAAAGAGTTATTGCAGCTTGCTGCAATAACTCTTTTTTTATATTAAGACTCTTGATTCACTTGTTCTTCTAAAATTTTCTTCATCATTACGACCATGTCATCACGTAATTCTGGGTGTTGCAGGGCCATTTCAATTGTCGTTTGAACGAATCCTAGCTTTTCACCTACGTCGTAGCGCTTTCCTTCGAAATCGTAAGCAAATACACGTTGGATTTCATTTAAGCTTTGGATTGCATCTGTTAATTGAATTTCACCACCAGCACCGACATGTTGCTGTTCTAAGAACATAAAGATTTCAGGCGTTAAAATGTAACGGCCCATAATGGCTAAGTTTGAAGGAGCTGTACCTTGTGCTGGTTTCTCAACGAAATTGCGAACTTGGTAACGACGACCTTCTTGTTCTAATGGATCGATAATTCCATAGCGATGTGTTTCCGACTCTGGAACAGTTTGTACACCAATAACAGAAGAAAGTGTTTTTTCATACTCATCCATTAATTGACGTAAACACGGTTTCTCAGCTTGGACAATATCATCACCTAGTAACACTGCAAACGGCTCATCACCAATGAATTTACGCGCACACCAAACAGCATGTCCTAGTCCCTTCGGCTCTTTTTGACGGATATAATGAATATCTACCATTTTTGAAGAGGCTTGTACTTTTTCAAGCAACTCATATTTTTTCTTCTCTAATAAGTTTTGTTCTAGTTCAAATGCATTATCAAAATGATCTTCAATAGAACGCTTTGTTTTACCAGTAACGATAATAATATCTTCGATACCCGATTTCACTGCTTCTTCTACAATGTATTGGATCGTTGGTTTATCTACTATTGGTAACATTTCTTTCGGCATTGCTTTCGTTGCTGGTAAAAAACGTGTTCCTAATCCAGCTGCTGGGATTATCGCTTTTCTTACTTTTTTCATCACAAAATACCCTCTCTCCTGTCGGAATCAATAGCAATTATTTCCTACATAAAACAAAAGGGAGATTTCGCTCCCTTTTGTTCCTTACTACTTAAAATTACTTTGTATTATAAACGATTCATAATGTCTTCTTTAATAGTAAGTAACTTTTGTTCACTATTTTGTAAAGAACTATCTTTTACACCAAAGTAAAACTTAATCTTCGGCTCAGTTCCAGATGGACGTAGGCAGAACCATGAACCATCCTCTAATTGATATTTTAACACATTTGATTTCGGTAAGTGAATCTCTTCTTTATGTCCATCTTGTAAAGATGTAACGATGCTTGCTTTATAGTCTTCCACTGCTACGACTGTTAAGCCCGCTACTTCTTTCGGAGGATTCTCACGGAACGTTGCCATCATCTCTTGGATTTTTTCAGCTCCATCTTTTCCTTTTAACGTTAACGATACAAGGTCTTCACGGAAGAAACCGTACTTCTCAAATACTTCTAATAGACCGTCATATAACGTTTTCCCTTGTGATTTGTAGTATGCAGCTACTTCACATGCAAATAGGACAGATTGTACTGCATCTTTATCACGGCAGAATGGGCGGATTAAATAACCATAGCTTTCCTCATAACCGAATTGGAATTCATATTGTCCGCTTTCTTCATACTGCCTAATTTTCTCACCGATAAATTTAAATCCAGTTAACGTATCAACTGTATCTAAACCGTATGCTTTCGCAATTGTACGACCAATCTCAGACGTTACAATTGTTTTTAATACGACACCGTTCTCCGGAAGCGTTCCGTTTTCTTTCTTTTGAGATAGTAAGTAATCAAGCATTAATGCACCTGTTTGGTTTCCTGTTAATACTTGGAACTCACCATTATGATTACGCACTGCTACACCTAGACGATCTGCGTCAGGATCAGTTGCGATTAATACATCTGCGCCTACCTTTTCACCATCACGAATGGCATACTCAAACGCTGCGTGCTCTTCTGGGTTCGGTGATTTTACTGTAGAGAAGTTGGGATCTGGTAACTCTTGCTCTTTTACAACTGTTACATCTGTAAATCCAACTTCTTTTAAACCACGGCGTACAGAAATATTTGATGTTCCGTGTAATGGTGTAAAGACGATTTTTAAGTCTTTGCCGACCTTTTGCACCATTTCTTTATTAATGATGACATTGTTCAATTCTGCAGCATATGCATCATCTACTTCTTGTCCAATAATATGTAATAAACCGTCAGCTTTTAATTGCTCTACATCAGCGACTTCAACTGTTAATTCATCTTCTACTGCATTTACGTAGCTAATTAACTCATCTGCTTCTTTTGGAGGTAACTGTCCACCATCTTCACCGTATACTTTGTATCCGTTATATTCAGGTGGATTATGGCTTGCCGTAAGAACGATTCCACTTACTGTATATAAATGACGAACTGCGAAAGAAAGTACTGGCGTTGGACGTAAGCTTTCAAACACATATGTTGTAATACCGCGTGCCCCAAGTGTAGCAGCAACTTCCATTGCGAACTCAGGTGATTTATGACGAGAATCATAGGCTACAACAACACCGCGTTTTTTCGCTTCCTCACCTAATTTTTCAATAAAGCTTGCTAATCCTTTTGTTGCTTTACGAACTGTATATACGTTTAAACGGTTCGTACCAGCACCAAGTTCACCACGCATACCACCTGTGCCAAACTCTAGATTTTTATAAAAGCTATCCTCGATTTTCTTCTCATCTTGCTTCATATTTTCTAGCTGTTCTTTTAATTCTGCATCTAATTGTGCGTAAGAAAGCCAGCGACTAAATTCTTGTTTCCAATTCATTCTTCTCTCTCCTCTCGCTCGTCATACCTTTATTATATGAAAAAAACATGCTGTATCTCAATATTTTATAAAATCTAGCAGGATTTTACTAGGAATATTTGTATACACTATGGTTAAATACTCCACTAAAGGGAATGAGGATTATGCACGAATGGGGCTTGTCAGAAGAGCTCAAAATACAAACAAAGCAAATGATTGAAATTGCTGAAAAAGAACTATCGATTATGAGAAACGCAATCGATAAAGAAGACGAATGTATTTTATGCAAAATGGAAGATATTCATCATATGTTAGCAAATGTACAAACATTGGCAGCTACATACTATATTCAGGCATATTTATCACCTTATACGGAAAGTTCATCTTTTATTACGACAGCTATCCAACATTTAAGCGCTAGAAAACATGGTGCTCTTATCGTTGTGGAACGAAATGAGACGCTTGAAGCTTTCATTCAAACTGGAACGACATTAAACGCTCATTTAACTGCGCCATTACTCGAATCAATATTTTACCCAGGTAACCCTCTTCATGACGGTGCCGTTCTCGTAAAAAATAATCATATAGTCTCAGCTGCTAATATTCTTCCTTTAACGAAAAGTACAGAAGTTGATCCTGAGCTAGGAACACGTCACAGAGCTGCAATAGGCTTATCAGAAAAGAGTGATGCACTTATATTAGTTGTCTCTGAAGAAACGGGCCGTACTTCTTTTGCTTTAAATGGGATTTTGTATACGATTTCTTTATAAACACTTTTTAGCACTTTTTTGAACAGCGCGGTAGTAAATGAAGTTATATCGAATTACCAACAAATACACCTACCACATCAATAAAAAAGGCTGTCTCCAAAATTTGAGACAGCTTTTTCTTCAAAAAATTATTCTTCTACAAAATGCTCGAAAAGTATACGAATTACCTACACCATTGCTCGAGCTGACCTTAAATTATGCGCTCACAGGGATGTCTAAGTACAATAATTATCTCTTCATGGTTTGCTACTCTTGTTGTACTCAAAACATGTTTAGACCTCTTTCATAGCAACTATATTTTTTCTAAAATGCTTCACTTCCAGCTATTATTTTTTATCTATTTTTAAGAAATAGTAAAAAAGGGTACTTTAGAAATCCTATCTAAAGTACCCTTTTATTAAAAATCTATTTTATTATAAAGAATAATTGGAGACTGCAAAATGATAAAAATATAGCATACTTTCAAAGTTATTTATAATTATTAATATTAATATTAAACATAAAGCAACTACTTTTACACGTCTCATCACTTTAAAACCATATGCCAATAATAACGGTATTGTAAACAGCATATGTGCGCCATAAATAAATGCTTCAGATGCCCCAAAACCAACAATTCCATGTAAAACAATATTAAATAGTAAACAGAAACTTAAAAACCTTACGAAAGGCTCTGTTCTAAAGTTTTTCCATACAGCTACTATTATAAAAGCATACACAGATACAATCACAATCCACCCGATCATAGTATGCGATGGAAGCATATTTAATTGTGCGAATTGCTCACCTTGTCTTAAAGTAACTTCCGAGAATGGTCCAAAGATGAATGAAGATCCTAATAATAGATGAAATACTAATATACCTGATGGCTTAACGTATTCTGGTGAAAAATTCTGTCCTTGCGCAGCAAAGTCCATACTACCCTTTAATCCTTCGATAAGAACTACATTATTTGCGTTCATTACTAATACAAACAGGACCACGACAATAACAATCGAAATACCAGTCCAAATAATTTTTTTCCGTAGTTTCTTATAACTCATCACACTACCTAAAAACCACATAAACGAATTGGTTAATGTAACCCCTGTTATTCCTATTGCCAACAATACATTCGCAATACTAAATCCTATTTTCGCTTCTTTTTCCCCTGTAATAAATGGATAGCATACAAAGCACATAAGTACCAATGTGAAATTTGCATAGCTAAAAGATTCTGGTGTCCACGTAATAACTAACATAGTAGCTGAAAATCCATACATGACCGCTAGTAAAAAAGAAACAATCGTATTCTTACAAATTTTACAGCATAATGTATAAATCATCACTACACTGAGCGCGCTTAAAAACGTTTGAATGAATATAATACCATGTACAATATTCCCTACTTTTACTGTCTCCAGCATCCACATGAATTGTTGAATAAAATAATAAAGGAATGGATGTCGGAACCAGGTCGCCGCTGCTATATCTACTTTTTCAAGAAAAAAGGAGATGATATAATACCCTTGATCAAAAGAAAAATAGGTATCAACCACCCACGCTTCATTAAGAAGCTTAGAGTGAGTATCCATTTTCCAACCGATAAAAAAATAAAATGACCAATAAAAAATGAAAAGGACAAGGGCTAATATCCCCTTTCCTTTATAACCATTCCAAATATTCAATACTTCTTCTCCTCTCTACGGTAGAAATAACATAATTAGATGTGCCACGTACCCAATAACTGTTCCTAACACAAGTCCACCAAAAATCTCATGCCAATGATGTCCTTGACGCTCTCTTAATTTTTCTTCTTCCGAACTTATATGTTTATTCAACATTCTTGCATGTTTACCAACTGTACGGCGAAGTCCTGTGGCATCAATGATAACAATTGTTAAAATTGCCATCCCGATTCCAAACATCGGTGTATTAAACCCTTCATGAAACCCTATTGTCATGACCATACTTGATAAAATCGTTGTATGCGTACTAGGAAATCCACCATTTCCAACTAAACGAAAAGCATCTTTTCCAGAACGAAGATAATTCACTAAAAATTTCAATACTCCCGAAGCTACCCAAGCTATAAATGGAAGTATACAATATAAATATGTTCCCATTGCTTTACCTCCTATGATTTTGCAATAAATAAAATGCCAGCTACTATACATACCATTCCAGCAATTTTCATGAAATTGATTGTTTCACCAAATAATAATGCTGACGCAATAATAACAAATACATATCCGAAACTCACCATTGGGTATGCATAACTTAAATCAACCTTTCTCAGCACAATCATCCATAATAATGCACTTAAACCGTAAAAAGCTAGTCCGAAAAAGTTCGGTACGTTAATGAAATTCATAATACCTACAGCCGCTGAACTTTGTGATTTCATTGCACCAAATTTTAATAAAATTTGCCCTACAACTCCCATACCAACTGATAAAATAATCATTAAAAATTGTTGCATCTCTATACTCCTTAACTGTTTATATTCAAAAAATGTTTTATTCCAAATAAAAAACGTTTAAGACACTCCTCTTAAACGTTTTAACAAACCCGAATAGAGTAATTAAAAGTTCAATAGTATAATAATAACTGTTATCGCATATAACAACACTGTTATTAAAATATGCTGATCCTCTAATAAAACTTTATCTGGTTCTCCACCTTTATCTTCCATGTGAACTAAATATAAATAACGAAAAATCCCGTAAATTACAAATGGGATTGTCCACATTAAATAGATACTTTTCCCTGCATTAAAAGTAAAGATAGCATAAGTTACAATAGTTGCCGATGTAACAATTGTACTTAATTGGTCTAACAAAGCAGGAGAATAACTTTCTAATACTTTTCTATGAGAACCTTTATTATTCTGTAACAATACTAATTCATGTCTTCTTTTATTAATAGCCAAGAATAGTGACAGTAATAATGTACATAATAAAAACCACGGTGTAAATGGCACTTGAATAACTAATCCACCGGCCAATGCTCGTAAAACAAATCCAGCTGCAATAATTAAAATATCAATGATTACAACGTGTTTTAAACGAATTGAATACGCTACATTTAAAATAAAATAGACTGCTAATACTAAGCACAACAACGGATTTAATATATATGAAACTACTAAAGACGCTACTAAAATAACACAACCTGCCGTAATAGCAAAGTACGGATTTAATGCCCCCGATGCCATCGGTCGATATCGCTTAACAGGGTGTTGTCGATCTGCCTCAATATCCATAAAATCATTTAAAATATAGACACAGCCAGATATTGCACAAAATAGCGCAAAACAAATTGCAGCTTGTGCCACCATAGTTAAAGATACTTGTTTTATTGAAAAGACTAACGCTGCAAATACAAGCAAGTTTTTAGTCCACTGTTTCGGGCGTAACTGTTTAAAAAACAATACAACTATATTTTGTTGAGATAAAGTTCCTTCCCTCATAATAATAAGAGTGCTTCTATTTTTGTCACTCTCTTCTTTCCCTCCCTATTCAATTGTTATTTACTTCTAATACAGGAAAGATTATATCACATAAGTATAACATTGAAAATCAACTATTAAATACCAATAAAAAAGGCTGCCTCAAAAATTTGAGACAGCCTTTTCTTCAAAAAATTATTCTTCTCCGAAACGCTCCACAAGTGTTGCAAGTGTACGTACCATTGCACCAGTTGCTCCAGCTGGACCTAAGTCGTGCGCGCCTTTTGTTTCTGATGTTCCAGCGATATCTAAGTGTACCCACGGTGTATCTTCAGCGAATTCGCCTAGGAATGTACCTGCCATAACCGCATGTCCTTCACGGCCTGGTGAGTTATTTAAATCAGCAAACTTACTGTTTCTCACACGTTCTTTATCACGATCAAAAATCGGTAGTTGCCAAATTGGTTCATCTGTTTCCATAGAAGCCTCTAGTACTTGCTCAAACAACTCTTCATTATTTGTCATTGCGCCTGTCGTATGGTTTCCAAGTGCAACAATTACACCGCCTGTTAATGTTGCAACATCAACAAGGTAGTTTGCGCCAAGTTTTTTCGCATACGTAATACCATCAGCTAAAGCTAGACGACCTTCTGCATCCGTATTTAATACTTCAATTGTTTTTCCACTCATAGATGTGATTACATCGTCTGGCTTAAATGCCGTACCACTTACAACGTTATCAGTTGAAGGAATAACAGCGATCACATTTTGTTCTGGGCGCAGTTCTCCGATAATTTCCATCGCACCTAATACAGCAGCTGCACCGCCCATATCACCTTTCATACCAACCATGCCTTCACGTGGTTTTAAAGAATAACCACCTGTATCGTATGTAATACCTTTTCCAACGAATCCAATGACATCTGTCCACTCTTCTTTTCCTTTATAAATAAGAGCAATCATTTTGGGTGGCTCTGTACTACCTTGGTTTACTGCAAGTAACGCACCCATACCAAGATCTTCCATCTCTTCTTTTTCAAGAACTTTATAGTCCATATCATACTTCTCCGCTAACTCAACAGCATACTCAGCAAGCTTTGTCGCTGTTAATACGTTTGGCGGCATATTTACAAGTGTACGAGCTGAATTTGTTGCACGTCCATGTACGTAGCCAACTGTTAATGCGGCTTCAATTTCTTGTGCATCTTCCGCTGTAATAGCCGTGAACTTCTCTAACTCTACACGATCCTTTTTATCTGATTTATACGTTTGTAATTCATATGTACCAAGGCCTTGTACCTCTGCTGCAATATGAGCGACATCAATCGCGTCTAATTTCTCTGTTACGAAAGAATCAAGTAAGATTGCTGCATCTTGTACTTTTGCTGCTTGTAGTGTTTTAAACGTTTTTCCAAGAGCCACACGTAACGTTTCTGTCGTATAAGACTCTTTCTTGCCTAAACCAACAAAGTAATACCGTTTCACATTTGTTTTTCCTAAGCTATGTACTTTCGAAATGGCCTTTTTCTTCGTAGATAATTCTTTCTCTTCTAGTAAAACTTGTAATTGTCCTTCAAACGCTTTGTCCAGTTCTTGTACAAAACTACTCATTTTCTCTTCTTCAAATAAAGCGACAATTACTGCTTCGTGACCTGCTAATTCTTTTTGTACTTGAAACATGTTCAGACCCCCTAAATTTCTCTACCACCATTATAACTTTATTTTCGATAAAATGCGACAATTCTAACTACAGTTATATGACGTGTAAAATCTCCTCTATTATGAAATAAGCCAAGAAAAAAAGTCTAGCGTAATTACGACTAGACTATCTTTGCTTTAAATATTGACCACGAAACACTTGCATCGTTTCGTCTTGATTTAACATCGTTAACTCTTCTTCTGTAAACTTACCTTTTCCTACTTTTACTACATACACATTTACTTTTTTCTTACCCCATTGGCTATAAACATCTTTCACCGTATCATAATATAAATCAAGACGGTTTCCTTTTATTGCTCCGCCCTTATCAGCTACTACACCATACCCGTAACCTGGCACGAAGAGAATCGTTCCAATCGGGAATACGCGTAAGTCCGCAGCAATTGTGGAATATAAATCCCTTTTCACTTTAACACCTGAATATGTAATACCATACTCTGGATGCCCTGGCCTCTTACCTGTTGACTCAATCCCCGATGTATAACCTGTTGCAGTCATTTCAATTGAACGATATTTAGACCAGTCGTTTGCCTGCTCTAAAGCATTTATCACTTCTTTACTCGGAGCAACATTTCTCTTAACTTCTGCTGCATGTACTTCTTTTGCACTCATTCCTTCATATGTCTTTACAATCTCTAATAAAGAAACTCCAGTGAAAGCCTTCCATGTTACGCATAATGCAAATGCAAGTAAACAAGTCATCATAATGCGAATACAATATCGTTTTAACATTTTTATATTCCACACTCCTTCATCGTTAATCATTCCCTATACGATGAAGGAATATGCAAAAAATAATCTCCAACTTAGTTGGAGATTAAAACATTTGATATCCGCTTTTCCGAAGTTTCTTGATTACGACTCCTGCTAAAGCAGCCCCTACTAATCCAGTAGATAGAATAAACACGTCTGCTTGTCCTAAGTGCGATACACTTGTCCCAAATGAAGAAAATGTTTCTTTCGGTTTTGAAAAATAATCCCACATACTCGCTTTATTAATAATAAGCATACAAACAATCGGATACACAATAACCATTACCCAAGTAGCTCGCAAAATCATGTTGAGTAAAAATCCAATTCCAAAGAACAAAATAAAAAATAACATCATTGAAATAAGTAGTACCGGTATACTCACTCTTTCTCCCTCTCCTTCGCACGTGCCGTAAATACGTGATAGGCTGTATAACCAAATGGTTCTCCTGGATTTAATGTTTTGTCCACTTCAAGATGTAGTTCTGATCTTCCTTCTAACAAATATTTAATAAGTACAGACGTATTCGGATCGTCCGCAATCTTATCTGGATGTAAGAACGCCACTTCAGACAATTCTTTCTCCTGTACAATAATATTTTCTCCTTCAGGCTCCAAAAGGAAAATAATCATATTATCACTAATTTCATCACGAATAACACCCGATCGAACACCAATGATCCCCTTCACATGAGCGACAATGCCTGTCTCTTCTAACACTTCGCGTTTCACAGCTTCATCAACTGTCTCACCTTCATTTACAAAACCAGCCGGTAAAGACCATTTCCCTTTTAATCCACTGTATTTCTTCTTAACGAATAGCCACCTGCCATCTTTTGTAGCTACTAAGCCACTAACAGCTAACCATACTTTCCCGCGCTTCCCCATGATGCATCCTCCTCCATCCGAACGGACAGAATATTCTTTCTTTTCTATATATTATACTATACTTTTTAATTCGCTGTGAAATTTCCTTTTTTCAAAAAGTGAAAAAACCCATTTTGTCGATATACTGTTAACAAAAAAATATCAAGATGCAGAAATGTAATTATGAAGAAAATAAAACATTGGATTCATCCATTTCATGATACGGCAATGTTCAAATAAAACATTTCTCCCATCTTTCTATTGTTATATCGAAAACATGTATTATATGAAAAAAAGCAGAAACGGCGCTTAGCCGTTTCTGCTTTTTCTACTATATATTAAAAGAACTTTAATTTACCTTTTTTAAGAACTAATAAAGGTCCACCTAATAAGAATAAGTAGCGGTTATCGATTACTTTCTTCATGAAGGAAGCTTTCCAACCTGTTAACTTTTTACCCATAACAACGCCCATTGCATCGTCATGACCTAAAGAACATACAGATCCTTTATTATCGAATGCGAATTTTTTCATTTCGCCCTTGCCACGAACTAATACAGTTAAGTTGTGTGCAATATTGTAACCTTGTTGAATTGCAATTTGTGCTGTTGGTGGGTAAGGACGGTTAATTTCTTCGTTAATGATTAACGCTGCATCACCAACCATGAATACCTCTTCGTATCCTGGAGCGTGCATGTACTCATTAACTTTTACACGTCCGCGCATTGCTTCAAAGCCAGACTCTTCCACAATACCATTACCACGAACACCTGCAGCCCAAACTACTGTTTCAGACTTAATTAATTCAGTATCATCACCATTTGCAACAATAATACCTTCTTCAGTTGCTTCTTTAATTGCTGTACCAATGCGGAATTCTACGCCTTTTTTCTCAAGTTGTTTTACAGCATATTCTACTAATGCTGGATCGAAACCTGGAAGTGCTGTTGGAGCAGCTTCTACACAGATGATACGTGCTTTTTCACGTGGTACATTGTACTGTTTGCAAAGTTCAGGAACACGGTTTGCAAGCTCACCTACGTACTCGATACCAGTAAATCCAGCACCACCAACAACGATTGTTACTAACTCATCGCGCTTTTCATCTGCATATTTAGCGAAACTAGCTTCCATATGCTCACGAATTTCACGAGTTGCATTAATGTTAGCGATTGAGAATGCATGCTCTTTTAATCCTGTAATTCCGAATGTTTCTGATTCGAAACCAAGACCGATTACTAAGTAGTCATACTCTAACTCGCCGTCTTTTAAGATAATACGTTTTTCAGCAGCTTTAATTTCTACTACTGTGTCTTGTACAAAGTTCACTTTATTTGTATCAATAACGTCTTGAATATCTAGACAGATTTTTTCATCTTGTAATGTACCAGCTGCGCTCTCGTGTAACCAAGTCGCTTGGTAGTGATAGCTGTTGTTGTTTACTAACGTAATTTCAGCTTCATTTACAGATAATGCTTTTTGCAGACGAACAGTCGTAATCATCCCGCCATAACCTGCACCTAAAACTACGATTTTTGGAGTCTTCACCAAATCACAACCCTTTTCTTTATATAATAGTAATGAGAAATAATACCAAGTACTAAAAACTCTATTTGTCAAGAATGTGGAATTTATCACATTCTATATCATAACAAAACGCAGTCAAAAAATCGTACGAATTTTGTCATAGAAATTTAACATAATACTTCCCTATATTAGTCGGTTTTATTCCAGAATTCAAGCTTCTGGAGAATTATCAATATTTTAAAATAACATAGCGTTTTCAAGGGTTTTTCAGCCTTTTTTTCATGTATTTTCCTTTCTGTATATTTTATACAATACAAAAAGCATCTATGCGAAAACTTACACACAATTCAGTCGTTTTCAGAAGTATTATGAACTCAAATATGCTATCATTTATTTGAAAGTGTCATCATTTGCAGGATTTTCGTGTACATATGAACAATATATGAAATCAATATCAAAATTCCATCTATAGGGGGAATGAAAGTGGCAGAAAATCAAAAAGTTTACGACATAACAATTATTGGTGGTGGTCCAACAGGACTATTCACAGCATTTTATGGCGGGATGAGACAAGCAAGTGTAAAAATCATTGAAAGCCTACCTCAACTTGGAGGACAATTATCAGCACTCTACCCTGAAAAATACATTTATGATGTAGCTGGTTTCCCGAAAGTGCGTGCACAAGAGTTAGTTGATAACTTAAAAGAGCAAATGAAGAAATTTGATCCAACCGTTTGCTTAGAAGAAGCGGTTGATACGCTTGAAAGACAAGCTGATGGTATATTTAAACTTGTTACGAATAAACAAACTCACTATTCTAAATCAGTCATTATTACTGCCGGCAATGGTGCTTTCCAACCACGCCGCTTAGAATTAGAAGGTACAGCAAAATACGAAAAGAAAAACTTACATTATTTCGTTGATGATATGAATAAATTTGCTGGCAAGCGCGTCGTAGTATTTGGCGGTGGCGACTCAGCAGTAGACTGGACGATGATGTTAGAACCGATCGCTGACAAAGTTACAATCGTTCATCGCCGTGATAAATTCCGTGCACATGAACATAGCGTTGAAAACTTAATGAATTCTCGTGCAGAAGTAAGTACACCGTATGTTCCAGTTGAACTCGTTGGTGATGACAAAATTGAACAAGTCGTTCTTCAGCACGTAAAAACTGAAGAAAAAGTTATCATCGATGTTGATGATGTAATTGTAAACTACGGCTTCGTTTCCTCTCTTGGCCCAATTAAAAACTGGGGCTTAGATATACAAAAAAATAGCATCCTTGTGAATTCAAAAATGGAAACAAATATTCCTGGCATTTACGCTGCTGGTGACATTTGTACATATGAAGGAAAAGTAAAACTTATCGCTTGTGGATTTGGCGAAGCACCGACAGCAGTAAACAATGCAAAAGCTTACTTCGATCCAAATGCAAAACTTCAACCGATGCATAGCTCAAGCATGTTTTAATATATAAAATAAAAGCTCCTTCCATACGCGGAAGGAGCTTTTATTTTATATACCACGAAAGCACACTGAATTCGATAAACTATCGAACTCAGTGTGCTTTTCGTCTAAAAAAATTATTGTTTTCTTCTTCTACCTAATACGAATAATACTCCGCCAACTAAGAATGAAATTCCCGCACCAACTGACATCATCCATGGAGACGCTGCCCCTGTTTTCGGTAATTCTCTTTCTGTTTTTACTTGTGGTTCTTTAATTAACTTTTCAAGTCTTACTTCCGGTTGCTTCAGATCTTTCGGGTCTTCCGGTTTCACTTCTGGCTCCTTCGGTTCTTTCGGGTCTTCCGGTTTCACTTCTGGTTCCTTCGGTTCTTTCGGATCTTCCGGTTTCACTTCTGGTTCCTTCGGTTCTTTCGGATCTTCCGGTTTCACTT
>NZ_PCOB01000025.1:0-45840 GCF_002975115.1 Bacillus sp. MYb78 | reverse complement strand
CCTTCGGTTCTTTCGGATCTTCCGGTTTCACTTCTGGCTCCTTCGGTTCTTTCGGGTCCTCCGGTTTCACTTCTGGCTCCTTCGGTTCTTTCGGATCTTCCGGTTTCACTTCTGGGTCCTTCGGTTCTTTCGGGTCTTCCGGTTTCACTTCTGGTTCCTTCGGCTCTTTCGGATCTTCCGGTTTCACTTCTGGTTCTTTCGGATCTTTCGGTTCTTTCGGTTCTTTCGGTTCTTTCGGTTCTTTCGGTTCTTTCGGATCTTCCGGTTTCACTTCTGGTTCTTTCGGTTCTTTCGGATCTTTCGGTTCTTTCGGATCTTCTGGTATCTTAAAATCTTCTTTTGTTTTCGGTAAAATTGTAACTGTAGGCTCAAGTGGTGGATTTATTCTATCGTCCACTATCGCTCTATTTGTTATCCCTTTACTTGGTGCTGCTTTTACCTTCGCTTTAAAAATAATACTACGTTCTTTTGTATCTGTAATTTCTAGATACTTCGCTATTACTTTTCCAAACTCCATTTTTAACTCTACTGGATTTGGTTCAGCCCCTTCAAATCGAATACTATCTTGCACGTACTCTAAACCGGCTGGAATTTCATCTTCTATCTTTACCTCTGCTATTTTTCCGTTTTCTACCGTATTTTCAAAGCTAATTCGGTATTCGATTTCTTCTCCTAGCTTCGGTTCTTTATTACTTACTGTCTTCGTTGCTTTTACCTTACCATCTTTATATTGTGGCTTTATTGTCGCTGTCGGTTCCATAACTGGATGATTTGGATCATCTACGTGAATAATCGCTTTATTTGTTATTTCCTCTCCAACTTTTACTGATTCTTTTACCTTTACTTTAAAGATGATACTTCTTTCTTTCGTATCCGTAATTTCTGGATACTTCACTGTTACTTTTCCATTTTCAACTTTAAGTTCTGTTGGTACAGGCTTATCACCTACAGCCTTCAGACTATCTTTCACATACTCTAAACCAGACGGAATTTCATCTTCAATCTTTACATCAACTAACTTCCCGCCATCTACTATGCCGTTAAAAGTAATTCGATATTCGATTTCTTCCCCTAGCTTTGGTTCATGATTACTTACTTCTTTCCTTGCCTCTAGTTTCCCATCTTTATATTGCGGTGTAATTGGTACAAGTGACTCAATCGGTGGATTTGTCGGATTATTATCATCCACAACCGCCTTGTTTATAATTTCTTTTCCTACTTGTACCGTTTCTTGTACTTTCGCTTTAAAGATGATACTTCTTTTTTTCGTATCCGTAATTTCTGGATACTTTGCTGTTACTTTTCCATTCTCTACTTTAAGTTCCACCGGATGTGGTTCCGGCCCATCAGACTTTATACTATCTTGTACGTATTCTAAACCGGCTGGAATTTCATCTTCTACCTTTACCTCAGTTAGTTTTCCGTTCTCTACCGTATTTTCAAAGCTAATTCGATATTCTACTTCTTCTCCTAACTTTGGTTCATGATTACTTACTGTTTTTTCTACTTGTAATGCACCATCTTTATATTGAGGCTGAATAGAGATATTCGGTTGCTCTGGTGGATTTATTGTATCTTCCACAATCGCCTTGTTCACAATCTCTTCGCCTACTTTAGCTTTTTCTTTCACTTTCACTTTAAAGACGATACTTCTTTCTTTCATATCCGTAATTTCTGGATATTCCGCAAGGACGATTCCGTTTTTCACTTTCACATACAACGGTTTCGGATTCTCTCCCTCGGCTCTTTCACTACCTTCTACAAACTCTAAGCCAGTTGGTAATTCATCCTTAATCTTCACCTTCGCTACTTTTCCATGCTCTACTACGTTACGGAAAGTAATTCGATACTCTACTTCTTCTCCTAATTTTGGAGCTGGATTATTTACTGTTTTCTCAGCTTTTAGTTTTCCGTCCTTATACTCCGGCGTAATAATCGCTTCTGGTTTTTGCGGAGGATTCTTCGGATTGTCATCATCCACAATTGCCGTATTCACGATTTTCTTACCGACTTTTGCTACTTCCGTTACTTTCACTTTAAAGCTAATACTACGCTCAGCTGTATCAGTAATATTTTCATACTTCGCTGTAATTTTCCCAGCTTCTTCTTTTAACTCTACTGGCGCTGGCTCATTACCTTCTGATTTTAAACTATCCTTCACATACTCTAAACCAGACGGAATTTCATCCTCAATTTTCACTTCTGCTAGTTTTCCGTTTTCTACCGTATTTTTAAAACTAATTCGGTACTCTACTTCTTCTCCTAGCTTTGGATCTTTTTTATTTACCTTTTTATCAGCTTTAATTTTACCGTCTTTATGCTGCGGTGTAATATCTACTTCCGGTCGCTCTGGTGGATTTTTTGTATCATCAACAATTGCTTTATTTACAATTACTTTGTCCACTTCAACAGAATCTTTCACCTTCACTTTAAAGATAATACTTCTTTCTTTCACGTCAGTGATATTTTCATACTTCGCACTAACCTTACCAGCTTCTTCTTTCAACTCTACTGGGGCTGGCTTATCACCTTCTGCTTTTAGACTATTTTTCACATACTCTAAACCAGACGGAATTTCATCCTCAATTTTTACCTCTGCCAGCTTTCCATCTTTCACCGTATTATTAAATGAAATTCGGTATTCGATTTCTTCCCCTAGCTTCGGTTTATGATTATTCACCTTTTTATGAGCAGCAATTTTACCGTCTTTATATTGCGGTGTAATTTTTGCTGTCGGATCAATTACTGGATGGTTCGGATCATCAACATGGATAATCGCTTTATTTGTAATGTCTTTACCTATTGCAACTGAATCTTTCACCTTCACTTTAAAGACGATACTTCTTTCTTTCGTATCCATAATCTCTGAATACTTTGCCATTACCTTACCATTTTCTACTTTCAACTCCACTGGTTTTGGCTCTTCACCTTCAGCCTTTTCGCTTCCTTCTACAAACTCTAATCCAGCTGGAATTTCATCCTCAATTTTTACCTCTGCTAGTTTTCCATCTTTCACCGTATTATTAAAAATAATTCGATATTCGATTTCCTCACCTAACTTCGGTTCATGATTACTTACTTCTTTTCTTGCCTCAATTTTCCCATCTTTATATTGTGGTGTAATCGGTACATAAGGCTCTTCTGGCAGATTCTTTGTATCATCTATAATTGCCTTATTTACGATTTCTTCTCCCACTTTTACGCTTTCTTTTACCTTCGCTTTAAAGACAATGCTTCTTTCCTCTGTATCTGTAATTTCTGGATACTTTGCCATTACCTTATTATTTTTCACCTGTAGCTCTACTGGATTCGGTTTAGAACCTTCTGCTGTGATGCTTCCTTCTACATACTCTAAACCATTTGGTAATGTATCCTTTATATTTACCTCTGCTAGTTTTCCGTTTTCTACCGTGTTTTTAAAACTAATCCGGTATTCTACTTCTTCTCCTAGTTTCGGTTTATGATTATTTGCTACTTTCTGCGCAACAATTTTACCATCTTTATATTGCGGAGTAATTTCCACATGAGGCTCTTCTGGCTCATTTTTTGTATCTACTACGATTGCTTTATTAACAATCTCCTTGCCTATTTCTGCCTCTTCTTTTACTTTCACTTTAAAAATAATACTTCTTTCTTTTGTATCCGCAATTTCTAGATACTTTGCCATTACCTTGCCGTTTTCAAATTTCAATTCTACTGGACTAGGCTTAGATCCTTCTGCTTGTAAACTGTTCTCTACATACTCTAATCCAGCTGGAATTTCATCTTCTACTGTAACCTCTACTAGTTTTCCGTTTTCTACCGTGTTTTTAAAACTAATTCGGTATTCTACTTCTTCTCCTAATTTCGGTTTTTTATTGTTTACAAATTTCTCCGCTTTAAGCTTACCGTCTTTATATTCTGGCGTAATTGTTACTTCTGAAGTTGTTGGATCTTTTGTATCATCAACAACTACTTTATTGACAATGCCTTCACCAACCTTAAATTCTTCTTTTACTTTTGCTTTAAAGACGATACTTCTTTCTTCTATATCCGTAATTTCTGGATATTTTGCGATTACTTTTCCATCTTTCACTTTCAGTTCTACCGGATCTGGCTTAGAACCTTCTGCTCGTAAACTATCTTTCACATACTCTAATCCATTTGGTAAATCATCTTTTATTGTTACCTCTGCTAGCTTTCCGTTTTCTACCGTATTTTTAAAGCTAATTCGGTATTCCACTTCTTCTCCTAACTTCGGCGTTTCATTATTTACCGTTTTCTTCGCTTCCACTTTTCCGTCTTTATGCTGTGGAGTAATTTCTGCCGTCGGTGTTTCTGGCTTATTTTTCGTATCATCAATAATTGCTTTATTGACGATTTTTTTACCGACTTTCACTTCATCTTTTACTTTCACTTTAAAAGTGATACTTCTTTCTTCTGTATCCGTAATCTCTGGATACTTCGCCATTACCTTACCATTTTCAAATTTCAATTCTACTGGATCCGGCTTAGAACCTTCTGCTTTCACACTGTTTTCTACGTACTCTAAACCTTCGGGTAAAGTATCTTCTATTTTCACCTCTGCTAGTTTTCCGTCTTCTACCGTATTTTTAAAACTAATTCGGTATTCTACTTCTTCTCCTAACTTCGGCGTTTCATTATTTACCGTCTTCTTCGCTTTCACTTTTCCGTCTTTATGTTGCGGAATAATTTCTGCTGTCGGTGTTTCTGGCGGATGTTTCGTATCGCTCACAATCGCTTCATTAACAATTGAATCGCTCACTTTACCTTTTACTTTCACTTTAAAGGTAATACTTCTCTCTTTTGTATCTGTAATCTCAGGATACTTTGCCATTACCTTACCGTTTTCAAATTTCAATTCCACTGGATCTGGCTTAGAACCTTCTGCTTTTACACTATCTTTCACATACTCTAATCCATTTGGTAAATCATCTTCTATCTTTACCTCTGTTAGCTTTCCATGTTCTACCGTATTTTTAAAGCTGATTCGGTATTCCACTTCTTCTCCTAACTTCGGCGTTTCATTATTTACCATCTTTTTCGCTTCAAGTTTTCCATCTTTATACTGAGGAATAATTTCCGCAGTCGGATTAACTGGCTTATTTTGCGAATCATCAATAGTTGCTTTATTAATGATTTTTTTACCGACTGTTACTCCTTCTTTTACTTTCACTTTAAAAACGATACTTCTTTCTTCTGTATCCATAATTTCTGGATATTTTGCCATTACCTTACCGTTTTCAAATTTCAGCTCTACTGAATCTGTTCCGGCACCTTCTGCTTTCAAACTATTTTCTATATACTCTAAACCTTCTGGTAAAGTATCCTCTATTGTCACGTCTGTTAGCTTTCCGTTCTTTACCGTATTTTTCATACTAATTCGGTATTCTACTTCTTCTCCTAACTTCGGTGTTTCATTATTTACGCTTTTCTTCGCTTTAATTTTTCCATCTTTGTGTAATGGTGTAATTTTTGCTTCTGGTTCTTTCGGATGCTTCATATCATCAACAATTGCCTTATTAATGATTTCCTTACCTACTTCCGCTTCTTCCTTCACCTTTACCTTAAAGACAATACTTCTTTCTTTCATATCCGTAATATTTTCGTATTCAGCAATGACTTTTCCATCTTTCACACTTAACTTTAATGGAGCTGGTGTATCACCTTCAGCCTTTTCACTGCCTTTTACATACTCTAAACCGTTAGGAATTGTATCCTCTATCGTTACCTTTTCTAGTTTTCCGTTTTCTACCGTATTCTTAAAGCTAATTCGGTATTCTACTTCTTCTCCTAGTTTTGGTGATGGATTATCTACTGTCTTCTTCGAATCAATTATTCCATCCTTATATTGCGGAGTAATTCTTTCTTCCGGCTCAATCGGTGGATTTTTCGTATCATCAACAATTGCTTTATTGACAATCTCTTTATCTACTTTTCCTTCTTCCTTCACCTTTACTTTAAAGACGATACTTCTTTCTTTCATATCCATAATATCGATATACTTAGCTTTGACTATTCCATTTTCAACAGCTAATTCTACTGGTCCAGGTGCTTCTCCTTCGGCCTTGATACTATTTTCTACATATTCAAGACCTTTTGGAATTGTATCTTCCACTCGCACCTCTTCTAGTTTTCCGTTCTCAACCGTATTATGAAAACTAATGCGGTACTCGATTTCCTCGCCTAGCTTCGGTTTCTTATTATTAACTACCTTTGTAGCAGCAACTTCACCTTTTTTACTTTGCGGTGTAATAACAACCTTCGATTCAACAGGCTCATTTTTCGGATCTTTTGCAATTGCTTTATTTACGATTGCCTGCCCTACTTTTGCCGAATCTTTTACTTTCACTTTAAAAACAATACTTCTTTTTTCTGTATCCGTAATTTCTGGATACTTTGCCATTACTTTGCCGTCTTCCACTTTTAGTTCTACTGGCTCTGGTTTTATACCTTCAGCTTTCAAACTATCTTTCACGTATTCAACACCTTTAGGTAGTGTATCTTCTACTAGCACCTTTTCTAGTTTTCCGTTTTCTACCGTATTATAAAATGTAATTCGGTATTCCACTTCTTCTCCTAGTTTTGGTGTTTGATTCGTTACGCTTTTTTCAACATCCACTTTACCGTATTTATAATCCGGCGTAATCTTTTCTTCTGGATGCTCAGTTTGTCCATTTGGCTCACTCACAACCGCTTTATTAACAATCGTTTCTCCGGCTTTTGCCTCTTCTTTTACTTTCACTTTAAAGGCAATGCTTCGCTCTTTTGTATCCATAATCTCTGGATATTTGGCGATTACCTTACCATTTTCTACTTTTAACTCTACTGGATTTGGTTCAGCACCTTCAGCTCGCTCACTGCCTTGAACAAATTCTAAGTTAGCTGGAATTTCATCTTCTATTGTAACTGCATCTAGTTTTCCGTTTTCCACCGTATTTTTGAAGCTAATTTGATATTCAATTTCTTCTCCTAGCTTCGGCTTTTTATTTGTTGCTTTTTTCTTTGCAGCAATTTTACCGGCCTTATGCTGTGGTGTAATCTTCTCTTCTAAATCCTTTGGTGGATTTGTTTTATCACTAACGGTTGCTTTATTAACAATTTCTTCACCAATTTTTGCAGTTTCTTTTACTTTTGTTTTAAAGACGATACTTCTTTCTTCCATATCCATAATTTCTGGATACTTTGCAATTACTTTTCCATTTTCAAACTTCAGCTCTACTGGCTCTGGTTTTGCACCTTCTGCTTTCAAACTATCTTTCACGTATTCAAGATTGCTTGGTAATTCATCTTCAATGGTCAATACATCTAGACGTCCACCTTTTATCGTATTTTTAAATATAATACGATACTCTACTTCATCACCTAACTTCGGTGTTTTATTAGAAGCTATTTTTCTCGCCTCTATTTCTCCCGGAACTTCTTTTGGAAGCGTAACCGTAACATTTGCATCATCTGCAGTTTCATAATTTACCTCGGTACTATCTTTTCCCTTTACCGCAACGATATTTTTTATTGTTGTATCTGATTGTACAGAAGCTTTCACTTTTACTTTAAATGTAATAATAGTACTCTCACCAGGTTTTAAAACACCGCCGTCTTTAGCATCTGCCCCTTCACCCATACGGAAATCAATTTGATTATTTACAAACTCTGCTTCATCATCGCTTGCATTATCTGTTTTATTTCCTTTATTACTTCCAGAAATATATTGTATAGATTCCGGAACATACTCTAAACGATCATCTAATTTATCAAAACCTTTTACATTAGATACAGGTGCTTGGTTATTTTTCGTATCATTTTTCACTTCAATTTGATACGTAAACTCTTCACCAGCTTTAATTTCCTTAACTTCTTTACCAGCACTATCTAACGCCTTTTTATCAACTTGTAAGTTTGGAGCATTATGTTCTGTAACGAATGTAGCGTTATTTAATACGTAAATATCACCATAGCCACTATTTGCTCTAAAACGCATTTTTGCTTCTTTTAAATCATTTTTTACTTGATTCGGTCCTTCAAGATGATACGTATGAATGTCAGTACTGAATGAATTCCTCCAATCCGGATTATATCCTGGATATTTTTTCGTAACAAACTCGTTAGTACCGTCTACTTGTACTTCTGTCATAGATGAGTCATTAACATCATTATCTTTACCTTTAATATTTTTAAACTTTTGATACCCTAACCCAAAATCATACTCTCCATAATCATAGGCATACACATCATTATCAGCTGGATCACCTTGCGATGAAAAATAACTAAATTTCGCCTTAAAAGTACCTTCTTTGGGTGTATTTATTTTATTAACACTAATATCTGTCCAGGCTGTACTTTTTTGAGAGACTAGCCCTTCCCAAATCTTCATGTCTTTTACTGTTTCTTTATAGTTTTCATAAACTAATATAAGATTCCAGTTACCCCAGTAATAGCCGCCACCTGTTACATCTTTAATTTGTGGCACATTTGCAACTGTCAAAGTTTGAGAAATCCCTTGCTGCGCAATTACATTTGTTACATCCGCATATGCAACATAACCAGCACCAGCACCTGAGTAATTAGAAATAAAAGGTAAGCTATCCGCTTTTCGTATGCTATCAGCAGTTACATCTGCATATTCTTTATTTCCCATTTTCATTTTGACTGGTTGTCGTACATCATTATCACTAACTCTTTGATTAACATTTGTACTAGTTACAGTTCCCATTGCTGCTGTCCAAAACAAATACGCCTTTTTTACTTTACTTCCAGCAGGAATGTTAGGAAATGCACCTGTTGACGAATTAAAAGTACTATCATCGTTATCAACGTCCACAATCATTTTGTTCGTTTTATAACCCATACTTTGTCTACCGTAATGGTCAGTTGTCAAACCAAGCGTCACATTACCAGTCTGTACTAAATTTCCAGGAGCAATTGTAGAATACAACGGGTCTCCAAACCCTTGTTTATCTCCTGTTTGGATTTGAACCTTCGAAGCATTTTCTGATGCAGCTTGTACTTCTGCATCACTCTGCTTTACTGCTAAAGGTGATTGCTTTTTCTCTTTTTCTAGTTGCTTCTCAGCTTCAGGTTGTTTTATCTTCTCTATTTCTGTTTTTGGTGCAAGTTTATTTTTATCCTCTGCAGATACTTTTGCATCCACTTCTTTAGCTTTTGAATCAGTTGTTGATCCGATAGCTTTCTTACTACTGTCAGCCTCATCATCGGTATTAGCTTCTAACTTCTCTTCAGAAGGAAGCCCTTCAACATCTACAGACATGTTTCCTATTTGTAGTTGATCCTTTTGCACACTAATTTTTTGCTTATACTCTTTATTAAAATGTTGTGCACGACGAGCTTTTATTAACACAGTCATTTTTTCATGTGATTTTAAATCTTTAATTTTAAGATTAGAAGAAAGAACCTTTCCTCCCTTATCTTTTTCCTCTACATAGAAATCCGCTACCTTACTTTCAGGTAATTTCTCTCCGTTTACTTTCACAGATTGCGAAGGGAACGTAATTTCATTTTCATTACTTTGTTTAAGCACCAATTCTTGAATTGGTGTAGCTCCCGTATTTTCAATCGTATATTGAAATACGTGCTCCCTCTCCGCTACTTCTCCCTTATATATTTCAGCATTTACTTGCTCTGCCTTAATTTTCACATCATTTCCTTGTAACTCATCCCAACTTTTTTTATTTATCTCTGTAGCAAAAGCACTGGGTGAAGGCAATATGATGGATAGGAGAAGTGTGATCATCGTTACGACATTAAAACACTTCAATACTTGCTTCATATTTTCTACCTTTCTCCTTTCTATATACTTGCTATCCGTCTACTTAATTTCAGTAACCCTTTCATTTAGTAGCCGGAGGCATAGCAATATATATCCACTCGCAACAATCCGACCTATGAAAATATATCGTTGAAATCCCAATATCAACAATATAAATCTCATAGAATATTACTATTTTAATTTATCAAAAATAGCATATATATCGGACACTTATACAAACCTTTACCATTTTTTAATATAGTAAAAACACTCTACTGTATAGGCTTATATAACAGTTAAAGGATACATAAAAATCTTAACATACTCCCTAACCTATTCATACATACAATAGAATTTTTACCATTTTTTAGTTATTTCAGTTTGTTGTTTATGATTAAAATTTTCAAAAAATAATAACCGGTACATGTAAAAATATGTTACATTATCAAAGAACGTATGTTCTTAATTTAGAGGAGGAATTGTTAATGATAAACGAACCCATTATCGTAAAAAAAGAAGCTTTCCAAGCAATCGGCGTTTCGATTACGACGACTAACGAAAAAGAGGCATCTACTGAAGGAAACATTCCCGAGCTTTGGAACCGATACTTTCAAGAACAAATGATGCATCACATCCCAAATCAACAAACGAAAGAAACATTCGCTTTCTACTCAAACTACGAATCAGATGAAACCGGTACATATACATTTACAATCGGTATGCCTGTTTCTTCATTAGAAGATGTTCCTGAAAATATGACAACTTTAACAATACCTGCCGCTACGTATGCGGTATTTACAACGAGAAAGGGACCAGTTGCTGAAGTCGTTTGCGAAGCTTGGGAATATATTTGGCAATGGTCGAAAGAAAATAAACGTGCCTTCACAACAGACTTTGAGCTTTATGACGAAAGAGCATTAGACCCAAATCATGCACAATTGGATATTTATATTGCGTTAGCCTAAAAAAAGATGCCCATTCGGCATCTTTTTTTGTCGTTAAATAGCTACTGGGCAAATCCATTATTATTGTCTACAATGAGAAAGTGCAGTATAGAAATATTAGAAACTGTATAAAGTGAAACTATACTCAGCGGAGGGCATCTCCCATTGAGTATTAGCCCTAACCAATCGGGCGTTTACTGGTTTTTTAGTTTAAATTTGTC
Organism: Bacillus sp. MYb78; assembly: GCF_002975115.1. Classification (NCBI taxonomy): domain Bacteria; kingdom Bacillati; phylum Bacillota; class Bacilli; order Caryophanales; family Bacillaceae; genus Bacillus; species Bacillus sp. MYb78. The sequence continues at coordinate 34,909 of NZ_PCOB01000025.1, read as the reverse complement.
ACATAGAAAGGAAGCAATATGGAGGAACTACAACAAAATAAAACTGCTTTAGAAGGAAGCGGAAAACCGTTATTAAAAAATACGAATTTCCTTTTTCTTTGGGCAGCTACTCTTTTTTCAAGCTTTGCTTTAGCCTTTTTTACTTTTTCACAAACGTGGTACATAGCAAAAACATTAAACCTTGAAGCTTCACTCGGTGTTGTTTTCGTAGCCCTTAGTGTTCCAAGGCTTATTTTTATGATTATCGGCGGCGCTGTAGCTGATAAATTCCCGAAAAAAAACATTATGTTTTACTCCAATATTATTCGAGCGATTCTTGTCGCAACCATTCTCACATGGTTTATCGTTGGTGATGTAACACTATATACATTTGCTTTATTCGCTTTATTCTTTGGACTTGCTGATGCTTTCTTCTGGTCAGCAGATGGATCTATCTTACCTGAATTGGTAGAAAAAAGCCGGTTAACACAAGCGAATTCACTTACACAAATGACGAACCAAGCATCGGTCATCTTAGGCCCTGTACTTGGCGGAATTCTGATCAAATTTACAAACTACGAGACAATATTTTCTATTACAATTTTATTACTGATTGTCGCAGCCATACTCGTTCAAAAAATACAATTTACGATGCCAGAACTAAAAGATACAGATAAAGGTATGTTCACTTCCATTAAAGAAGGAATCTTATATGTAAAGGAATCGCCATTCCTTTCAACTTTCCTTCTTTGTAGCGCCTTTTTAAATTTATTTTTAATTGGTCCGATGCAAGTCGGTTTCCCGCTTTTCGTTAAAAATGTTCTGCACGGTGACTCGCTCCATTTCAGTTACTTAGAAGCATCTGTAGGCGGCGGAATGGCAATCGGTGCTGTCATTGTCGGTTTAAAAAATATTAATCGTAGACGCGGACTATTTTGCATTATCATGATGCTACTGTCTGGTGTATTCTTCTTATCCATCAACTTTAGCACCGTACTTTGGCAAGCATTATTAGCCGGCATGTTTTACGGTATTACAATTGCAATGGCTATCGTTCCGCTTATGGCGATGATTCAATCGACAGTAAAAGAGGAAATGATGGGACGCGTAATGAGCTTACTTATGCTATCATCAATGGGCTTTATCCCGCTCTCTTATGCATTCACATCAATCGCACTTGCAATGGGAATTCCAATCGTAACCGTTATGAAAAGCGGTGCAATTGCTGTTATCGTCTTCGTACTATTTGTAGCGATTCGTGTTCCAGTTGTAAGAAAGTTCGACTAGCTACTTGGAGTCATGTATTATACGCATGGCTCTTTTTTAAATGGGTCAAACAGCACTATCCCCTTACTTCTCCTTAATGCAGCTCCCCACTCTAATCCAACCTCTAAAAATAGATCTCGCACTGTACTATATAAAAGTGCCTTCACATTTTTACGGATTTCCCCATATTTATAAGCTCTCACAACACTCTTCACTCGCCAAATGAAATTTCCATACACTTCTTCATCAGCTAATATTTGCTCTAGTAAAACACCTTGTTCTAGTAACCCGCTCTTTTTATACGCAAGCTCGACCTTGCTCCAAAATATATTAATTTTCTGCGGATTACTCGTCATCGGTACCAGTGCGTATATAAAAGGCTTCGGTATATCATGACGGCAATATGTCTCATCAAGCTCGTACGTTATTTTTCTTTTCTCTTTTATTTGTGGAATGTTTTTAGAAAGAATTGTTTCCCTTTCGCTTTTTTGCTCCTTTCCGCTACAGCCAGCTGTATAATCCTCACTTTCACATGCGGACATTTTCATACGGTCATCCATGCGGTCAATTGCAGATATAAGAAAAATATATAAGTTCGCACTATACCCGCCGCGCTTATGTCTTTCTTTTGTTGCAACACGCTTTATAATTCCTAGTTCCTCTAACTTTGCAATTGAACGGCGTACTGTACGAATACTCTTTCCAACATTCTTCGCAATCGTCTCCATTAACGGACAGGCGACTCCTACTGTTTTTTGTTTCTCATTCACCGCATACTTTCCTAAAAAATGAATAATGGTAGCATCCGTTTTATTCAATTGAAATCGATAGCACTTCAAAACTTGTTTTTGATATGTATTAAACTCTTCTTTACTTCGAAATTCACTGTATGGTTTCATTAAATTATATAAGCTTCCCATTTATATCACCTCATTTATAAGTAAGAGACAGGAAGAGAATTTGGCGTGGAATTTAATATTTTTTTAATGGAGATGAAAATATGATCGTAATTAGCGCTTGTTTAGGTGGTATAGCTTGTCGATATGACGGAAATGACAATCTCGTTTCAAAAATAGAGGAGCTACTACAAAAAGAAGATACAGTCCTCATTTGTCCTGAAGTATTAGGAGGACTGCCAACACCTCGTCCTTCTGCTGAAATTATTGGCGGGAATGGCGACGACGTTTTGGACGGAAAAGCGAAAGTGATGACAAAAGATGGTGAAGATGTCACAGAAGCTTTCGTAAATGGTGCTTATAAAGCATTAGAACAAATTAAAAATTTACACCCAGAATATATTATTTTAAAGGAACGTAGTCCATCTTGTGGCAGTTCTACGATTTACACTGGTGAATTTAATGGCAATAAGCAAACTGGTTACGGGGTAACTACTGCTTTATTTAAAAGACACGGATTTAAAGTCATTTCAGAAGAAGAATTTGAAAGCAAAAAAAGGAATTGACCCTGTTCGTCAATAAAGGTTATTTACGTTCGTTTTAAAAATAGTAATAAACCCTTATATATCAACGGTTTGTGTAACGTTAAAAATCATGAATAAATTTTAAATTTTATTCATTCGTTACCAAAATGTGACCATAAAAACAAAAGAGCACAGCGTGTATATATGGTGTTGGACCACCGTATATACCGTCCACCTGAGCTGACCAGGTAAACACTTGCTATACTCTCATGAGTTATTTTACCTCATACAAGGGGTATTAAGCAACGTTTACCAATAAATCGGTGACGTTGCTTTTTTGTTTCCAAAAAGGAGACAAACCGTTATGAAAAAGTGTATTGATGTATTAGCTCAACCAGAGTCCTATCATAATTTATCAACATTTTCAAATGTACAGGAATTAAATCAAACGATTAGAGTATACAGAGATGTAATTAAAACGTCTATTAAACGTGCAGATGTACAATCTAAATTAATTGCATTACTTGAAATTTTAAAGCGTCATAGCTGCAAATACGTAGGTGTTAGTTTCCTATGTAAAAATAGAATAGCTGAGATAATGAGCGTATCATATAAAACTGTACAACGTTTAATGACGAAACTTGTGACTTTAAGAATAATTAAGCAAATAGCCATGAAGCGAAAAAAAGATATGCGCCAAACTTCTAATGCAATTATTATCCAACCAATTGTAAATGAAGTGTCCCACAAGCACCCTACTGAAACGACTAAGAAGTGTCCTACCGTTAAAACAAATACTAAAATCTTAAAACAAAAGAGTAAAGATATAAATAAACGTAATGGTAATGACAATAATGCTGTACCTAAAGAAAACATTAAATGTGCTGAATTTGTAGCCCATTGGGTTCCGAAACGTTTCGTTTCCCTAACTTCAACATTTTATTCAAAAGCTAAAACAATTCAAGAATTTTGGAAGGTCGTAAAACAATGCAATTGTGTAATAAATCATACAACAGGCCAAACGGCGTTTGACAAAGAACAAGAACTACAAATTGGTGTACAAGCTATGAAAGAATTTGCGATGAAGGTAAAAGATGGAGTCAAAATGAAAAAGGGTAAGTTTGCGTATTTCAACGGTATCGTAAACAATTTGATGAACAAATATTATTTTGACCCTGAATTTGGTATGTGATGCTCTCTTTTACACTTCAGGTATCACATATACCTTTGCATATACACCTTGCTGCACAGCAAATTGTTCTAGCGTCTTTTGCCTAAATGGTGTGAGTGTAAAGAAATGAAGGATAGGGACTTTCCCGTTATATTTGTTTTTATAATACACCGTGAATTCACCATACTTATTCATTTTTTCACTGTTCACATTCATCATTTGTGTACGATCTATTTCGACTGCATTGAGAATCCCGTCACTATCACGGTACTTTACATCCGGAATAATGGTTCGCTTCTTGTCATCTACTTTATAACGTATAGGGGCTTCTATCTGCCAATCCTCAGGACAAAATAGATTCAGCCACGCTTCGTTTCTCATGAGGCTGTGTGCTAATCGAATGGTGGGCACAACCTTTTCTACATCATCGAATAGCGCACGTCCTTGTTTATTGAGGTAATATACATGCTCTTTTTTATAAACGGTACTATTCACATATGGACTTAAATCTTTTAAAATTCGATTTGCATTTCGAATTCCTCCCATATCGTGAATTGCCATTAAGTGTCTTCTTGTCGCAAATTTCAGCTTTCTAATCGAGGTCAAAATCATCATCTGACGATTCATTTTGATATGTGTCTGCATATGCATCCTTTTTCACCTCGTATTGTTTTAATACGTCCCACATCTGTTCATTTGAGATATAAGGGACTTGAATCTCTGTTAATCGATCAGTTTTAAAAAGCGCACGCCCTGGTATACTTTCAATCGATTCAAGACCAGTTTCATCGATGACAACTTGAGAAGCTGTTTGAGTTGGTAACCGAAATCCTAATTTTGCATCACTGTTTTGTTTCACTTGACGTGGTAAAGTATCGCCAGTAGGATATTGTGTGCAAAAAATCAATCGAAATCCTAATGCTCCACCAATTCGCGCTATGTGAGAAAGCATCTGTTGACAAGCTCCTAATAACTTTTGTTGTTCCCTATTCATACTTTTATCAGGACAAAGTTCTGCCCCTTCATCTACGATAATAAAGTAGCGTTCTCTTATATTTGTTTCTACCACATTGGTATAATGGTGTTCTTTCATAAAAAGCATTTTTTCTTCCATCTTTTTTAGAATCGCGCTTAATACCTGAAAAGCTTCCAGTGGCTTTTCTGCAATAGAATCAACCTGCTTTATGTTTTGGTATGGTCCGAACTCTAATCCTCCTTTTAAATCAATAATAAACAAGTGCGTATTGTTTGCTTGTGCAGTAATAAGAGATGTCATCACATTCTTTAGGAATACAGTCTTTCCCATACGAGTTAAACCACCTAATGTCATATGTGGTGTTTTATCAAAATCATGATAAACCAATTGTTCTAAACTTTGCCCGATTGGCACAAGCCATTTTCCAGCTTGAATTAAATTTGTTGACCATTCCCATTTCTTCGGTATTTCTTGATCGAATACACGTATGTTCAATTTATAATTGTCATACTGAATTCGAACAGGTTTATTTAACCCTTCACTTACAACATCTTCAACTTTTTGAATAATTTTACTCGGCATACCAACAGGCAACTCATACACATATGTTGTACTTCGATCATCATGAGTTCGCTTCTTAAATGTTGGATAATGAATCCTATCATCTTTTTTAATTGCAATTCCTGACACTTCAAAAAATACTTGTATCTTCTTTTTATCATCTATTTTACTTTTAAACCGATCACTTACGAATGCAATAGTTAAAGCTGTCGTCGGGACCAATAGTAATTCCAGCATAAACATTTCTCCTTTAGATATCCTATAAGGATATCATTGCACTTTGTTGGAAGAAGACAGAACAAGCATTTTCGCTTATGAATTCTACTGTCCCTCTCTTCCACATCATATTCCTTCATAGAAACATAACGAGAACATAACGTAGAAGATATAAGAACGAGCCCGTAAGCGTCGTATACAAGGTTATACGTGGAAGCCAATGTGGAACACTCTTCCCCATTTTTTCAGCTACACTCATCGCAATTACAGACAAACCTGTTGCCGTCCAAATAATGACTGCTTCTCCTGCAAGTGTCATAGCCATTCCTCCTCAACCAGTTCCTCTTTCTCACGAAATTTAATCCCTGATTTGGTAGCTACAATTTGATACCGCTCCATTAAATCTTGCCAATTCAATATATCTTCCTCTTCTCCATATAAATCTTCTTCAATAACTTGTGATAAGTTGAAATACCCTTTGTATTCTTTATTATCAAATACTTCATGGTTCCTCATGTGAGTAAGAATAGATTCCGTCTCTTTTCTGGATCTTGATTCGTTATACATGTGACGTAATTCTTTTGATGAATATAAATACGGCGTTACATTGAGATAACTATACTGAGAACGCATGCAACCCTCTCCTCTCTTAATATCTACGATGCCATTTGGAATTCCAAGTAGAAGTCTTCGTGGGCTTCTGAGTGGAAGTAATATAGGTATATGATGTAGAACTTTAAAACTTGTTTGTCCACAAATAAAAATATTAGAGGTTTTTAAAAATTGAAATAGAACATTGAAAAAGGAGGGATTTTATGAAGTGTAAATTAAAGATAATCTTGGCCGAACGAATGCTAAAACAGTCTGATCTTGCGAAACTGGTGGGTATTACAGACCAAACATTAAGCATGATAGCAAGAGGGAAAAGTGAACCTACGTTAAGAGTTGCGCTTCGTATTGCAAAAGCTTTGGATCTGACTGTGGAAGAAATTTGGATTGAAGAGGGGAGATAATATAATATATGCCTAGACCCAAAACCAACTTGAGGATTGTAAAAGAAGTATACGGTGAACGAAAAATAGAGGAAGTTTTTGAAGAACTTTACGAAAGAAAATACGGATTAAAAGTTAAGGTGAGCAGGAAAACATCTGAAAAATTAGCCACTGAAAAACACCAAGAGAAAAAATATAACCAGGAGTAATTACAATGTCAAAACAACCATCATTCAAAACATTAAATCGAATTATTGAAAAATATTATGATCCTAAAAATGGATTAATTGAAGTAGAGCAATTTATCATAGGTTTTGAAGCGGAATCACTTTTTGTATTAGATTACAAAGGCATTATGTATCAAAAAACATCTGCTCTAAAATATGATCAGGGTTATGAAATCTTATTACTTCCTTATACAGAACTACATTCAAATTCTAAACAAGATTTACTGCAACTATTAAAGCGTAAAATAATTGTTTATTTCACGTATACAGATCATGATCAACAACAAGAAGACTTTATGCCCGATATAGGAAATCGAATTTTTTCATTTATGAGCCATATGTTAAAAGGTGCACAGCAAAATAAAAGAGCGATTCCAGTACGTTTTATTTTAATAGATATTGAAGCAATTGGTTTTATTCCTAAACTTTCTAAATTTATGGCTGGGTGTCGAGGCTTTAATGTAGGCACTTGTTTGTTTGTAGATGACAGATTGACACTGTCATATGGATATAATAAAGAACAGGTAGACAAAATGTACAATAACAGTGTAGTTACATCAAAATAAAATACTATGAATATGTATTAATTCAATACAACTTAAAATAGGAGGTTGAACACGTGAGTTATGATACCGTCGCATCGCTACAACGCATGCAACAATTACAACAAGCGCAAGCTGCTTGTGGAAAACGCATAGTGTTAAAAAGAGTTTATGAATCAGATAAAATTTCTGCGCTCATTATCGTTCTTTGTATTTTAGCTATCCCAGCAACAATGTGTATATCCCTTTTAGTTGGATTAGTAATCTATTACATTAGAGAATTTAAGCGTACAACATATTTAGTTAAAAACGTTGCTACTGGAGAGAAGTTCAGAGTCGATAAACAAGACTTTAAACAATATAAGAGGAATTTTAAGAAGAAAGAAAAACAAGTTAGAAGAATTTCTGATTTATAAAACTATTCTTTTGTAAAAATATATTTAACATATACATTTATCAGTCAATAATAAGTTCTATCCTTCACTAATATTGGATATACTATTTATACATCTAGAGAATCACCACATGAGGCACCTTCAGCTGGGGAAGGTGCCTTTTTATTTTGATGGAACATTACGTACTTTAGAAGCATATATTAAATTGCTCCTGGCATGATGCCTTTCTATATACAGAAAAAGCATTCCGGCCTCACCACCCTGGATTGCTTTTTCTCATATTTCAGCATATTGCTACATACAATGCAATTAACACGTTCCCTTTTTATATAGCATCCTATGTAATCAGAGCACTCCACAAGAGTACTCTGATTTTTATTGTTCATATTTATTCCTTTCGTTACATATGATTACTATCGACAAACCAAATGAGAGATATATCTTTATAATGTTAAGAAAGAGCGTCCCTCACTCGCCAGAGGAAGGCTCTTTTTCCGTCCATTTCACATACACATAGGCCTTATTCGTAGTCTCAGAGTATGAACAATCTCAAAAATGGTGTTATCCTAACCCTCAAACCTCACATACTCCCCAGAAACCCATTGATTTCCACCAACGTTGTACCAGCCATATTGAATGCCCCAAGATTGATAGCGTTCCCCTCGGTACACATTCTTTACAATACCATAATTCGTTCCTGGTCCTGTACGAACACGTAAGACATCCGCAGTAATTGTAACAACACCTATACCATTGTTAGATGGTTTTGTAGAACCTGTATTCCCACCACCGATATATGCGTTTTGCACCCTTTCTATAAAAGAATTCCAACGTCCTTCTGCTAACATACGATGCGGGCAATACTTTCCACTCCACGATTGGTGTGTGCGAACTTTACTTATCGGAATGTTGTATTGTTTCATGAGCTGTGCTACAACAATAGCTGCATTATTTTCTGCTTTATAATACCTATCCCCACCGCTTAAAGAATAACAAATCTCCACGCTAATCGACTTTCTGTTGCCTGAACCATTCCCATCTCCACAAGCCCATGCATTCCGTTCTAAAGGTAAACCTTGCACCGCTTCTTTATCGTCTACCGCAATATGGAATGACACTTCATTATTATTTCGTATCATATAGGCAATTTCATTCTCAGCTGGTGCATCATTATACGTATTGTGAACTGTGATAAATTCTGGATTCATCGTATAAGGACATTTTGTACCATATTTACTTGGGTCAACTAATTTTTTTCTAATTTCCATTATTGAACATCTCCTTTTTTCTCTCCTTGTTTTTGTTTGCCACCTAAAATTTCAACTGCATTTGTTAATGCTGAAGGTAAGGGGATTCCCATACGACCAGCGTTTTCTAAAAGTGAAAGTAACTCATTGCCCATGAAGAAGAAAATAGTCGCTTCACGAATTGCGCTGTTACTTCCCAGTGCTGCATCTAATTGTGCTGCTGCCCCAACTAAAAGAAAAAGCACCACCTTTTTGGCGATGCCTTTGAAACCAACTTTACTTTTTAATTCTCCGTTATATCCTGCTGCAATCATGCCAGTTAAATAATCAATAACTGCCATCGTTACTAAGATTTTCAATGTTGCATCCCATCCTCCCAAGAAGTAACCACAAAACCCACCGAAAGTGGCAATAAAAACTTTTACTAATACATCGATACGATCCACATTCTTTCCTCCTTCTTCAAGATAAAAAAAGAGAGACACTTGTCCCTCTTTCACAAATACTTATATATGAACAATCTAAATCCCACCTTTGAATATCAAACCTAAAACTGCCATCACTATTGCACTGATAACAATTCGTAAAATCCATGTGGTATTTAGACTGATTTTTTCTAATTGCTGATTGATGGTAGAAATATCTTTTTCGTTTATCGTTGTACGAGTTTCTAAATTACGAATATCTCGCATGATTTCTTTTTGCTCTGCTTTTAGGCTGTCGATTTTTACATATACGTCTTCCATGCATTCACATCCCTTTTGAAATCTTAATAAAACAATCTCTATATACTATGAGACAAACCTTTTCTGAGTGAATGCATAAAAATTTTTATACAAAAGCCCTATTTTATACAAAATAAAAAAGCCTGCTTATGCACGCTTAATCTGTAATAGCTAAATTAAAAAGCTCATCGCAATATGAATGACATTTCCATTTTGAACACCATTCAAGAAAATTCCACCATCACTTTTAACTGTAACTTCACAAACTGTTGGTCCATTGCCATATGCAAGTGCTGGGAAAGCAATACTTTGTACAGGGCGAAATCCAGCGGGAAGGGTTGCAAATACTGTTGTATTTGCTAGATATTTAACTGATCCAATGACAGATATTTGTTCCCCACTTCTCTTGTACTTCAAAATTCTATCAGGAACATTCTCTACCCCAGTTGTAGGAAGGTTAATCCAACCTGTATCATTTGCTTGTCTAATTGTCCCATCAGTTCGAAATTCTACTCTTTTAGACCAATCCCAAGTATCCCCTTGAGAAACTGTGGATGGAGCAAAAATCAGCTCTCCCTGCGCCCCTTTGTGAATTACTGTCTTATAAGAGCGACTACCTAATACAATTGCATTATCGCTCTTAAATTCCAGTAATCCATTTATGATGTCGCCAGCTTTTTTTAGAAGATTATCAGCAAAAACATTGAATACCCCAGTAGGTGATTTATCAAGCAACACTTTATTATTTTTCCAGTCTTTTAAATAGAATTGACCATCCGAGGCTCCTACAAGACCGATATCTAATAACTTATCCTCACTATTGAATCCAACTCCGATATTGGAACCGGGCGTTGGTCTCATTGTTAGATAACCAGTCATTATCCCCCCTGATCGCTTTACAACATCCATTTTATCAACCGCTTGTTGCAAAGCATCTATCTGTTTCTTGAGCTTATCGAACTCTGAAATATAGTTTTCTATTTTAATGTTTCCTTCTTTTACATCCCGTCTTAATGTAATCCGAATGTCTGGTGTACTCATTCGTTCTGTACTTTTTTCCATAACAAAATAAGCTGTCCAATCATCCGATGTGGAAACAGCTTGCGAGGACAATGTGTATGAAAATACGCCATTCTTTGCATCAACTATTTGGGCATCATCCCGGACGAACAGTCCGACTTGATTAATCGCTTCGTACTTCACTGCATACCCTGTTAAATCAACAAGTTGCCCCTTTTCTCTTACATTTACAGTAATCTTCAATCCGTTTTTATCATTTTGCCTCGAACGAATTGTTTTGGTAAACACAGGATCTGCTAAATCTATAATAATTTCCTCATTTCGCATGACTACACCTCTCTCTAACTATTCCTTTTCACGCGTCTAGGCGGTCTTCTTTGGCGTTTTACTTTGTTCCTGTGTTTTATATTCCCTTTAGGCTTTATCGGTTCTACTTCTTCGAATTTAGCCGTAGTTTTAGTTACATGCTCTTGAAATGCACTTGTTAATTGTGAAAGCATTCCGTATAAGCCTACACCATTTTCCTCTGATTCTTTTGGAATAACTAAACCATAATGTGTAGGAATTGCCTCTGTAGTAATTGTCGGCTCTCCTTCTTTACAATTCATACGCATTTCATAAAGTTTTGGAATATCGGTTTTCAAATTGTACTGTTTAATCTCCCATCCCATTACCTTTTCAAGTAAACTGGATGTAACAGGTCGGATATTGGTTTTATATGTTTCTTTCGAAGAAACTTTGAAGTCCGAAGCAATTACTCCTTGATAATAGGATCCAAGAGCTGTCTTGATTTGAATATAACCGTTTTCGTAACCTGAATTTCGTATCATCGCATTTGGAAGTATGATATCTGTATCTCCTCCAGATGAAACCCCGATACTCGCAATCCAACTTTCATTGCGATAAAAACGGAACTGATCTTTGACTTTAAATCTCATATCACTTTGCGCATTTAAAACAATCGTTTTGTCAGCATCAAGCATGGCATTCCCTGTTTGCGAAAAATATAAAGAAGCTGCATTCAAGTATCCATTGCCCTCAAGTCCTTTTGTAATTCCAATTCCACCAGACTTAACACTTGCATCTGAAAATTGATACAACATGATAGCGCCGTTTGCACCTGTTTGATCCGAGTCACCACCTAGAATAAAAGTGGGCTGTATTTCACCCCTACTATTTTTGTAATACCCAATAAAGGCTCTTACTTTCGAGGATTCATAAAGACGAATAAATTGTTTAGAGATATTTACAAAATTAGCCGAATTAGATGTTTTCAAAGTCGAACCTGTTATTTCTCCGCCTTGCACCAGATTTCCACTCAACGTACCTGCAGTAATAAAATCCGCAACAATTCTTCCATCACTTGTAATAGCAGTTCCATATGGGCCATTCACACCTGTGGAAGAATACCCTAATCCATTCAAGTTCCATTGCCAAACCTTTTTCGCACTCTTTTCATCTTTCGTGTCCATAATTAAAACACGATCTGGATAAAAACGAACATGTCCTCCGAATCCTGAATTAATAAGACTTGTAGCATTTGCTTTTGCTGCATCCAAAATAGAACTTGGCATATTGGATAACTCTTCTTGTACCAGATCAACCCTACCGGAAACGTCCGTAAAGGATTCTTTGAAGTTACCAATGGTTATATCCAGATACTCTTTTTTTATTGGATCATATTTATAAGCAATTACCTTCGCCTTTATATTAATACCATCTTCTTGATGCTCAACCGTAACTGTATCTGCCATATAAACACTCTGTAAATGCTTATAATCCTTATACTCTTCCGTTTGTGATAACTCCTGAAACTTAACGTTATAACTTGCTTTAGGCTGATCAACCTTTTGAATAGCAAACATATCCTTAGCTGCCTGGCGTAATAACCTATATGCTTCTTCTAACGGAACTGCATCTTCATCGTCAGCATTTTCACCAATAGCTGCTTTAATATGTTTAAATTCAACCACTTTAATTTTAGGATGAGGATACTTATTTATAAGTGGGCTATCCACATACTTTTCAGGAAGAAATAACCCATCAAAACCTTGTGGCATGATTCTAGTTATGGGACTTTTCCAATCCACATTACCTTCATATCCTAATAAATCTTTCTTATGACGAATAACTACCCCGCGATCCATACCACGATTTTGTAGCATCTTCACATCAAAATTATCTCGTTTTAATTCGCCACCCCAACGATTAACAAATGAATTGTCTTGACTAGAATCCAATAATGCTTCCACAGGATTTTTACGGACAATACGTGCACTGGCTATCTTTGGTACATCTGAATAAAACTGAAAAGGATGCTTATATTGGCATCCTGCTGACATACGATTCATTGCTCCATTACCATTTGTTGCTTCAGCAAAAATGTCTTCAATTAGATTTTCAGTTAAGTCATAAAAAATGTGATAACATTGTGCTGTAATCTCACCCATACTGACTTTAGGCGCTGCCACTCGAAATAGTTGTTCGCCATCAGGAGTTGGAACTTTAATAATGCTCATTCCCTCTATTTCCAGACCATGCGGCGCAAACAATGGATAACTAAATGAAAATAAAAATAAACCATTGAGTTCTTCCTCAACAGTTGCGTTATAAATATTTTTATCTAAAGCCCCTATACCATTGTGTGTAAAATCAGTTTCATTTGGTTTATACAAAGTAATCATTTATATCTCCACCTAGGTCGAATTTCCATAAATTGAATTGCACCTGACCACTCTATTGTATTTTCTCCTACGTTGAATATAGGGAACTGCCCACCCATTTTATTATTCATTGATATGGTATCGGTATATGCTTCAAGTATTTCTGAGTCTATGACAACAGAACCATTCACATCTTTTATTTGAAAAGAGACGTCATTGATTGTTATACGGAAATTACCGTTTCCCACAATCCAAAACTTAGGATCAGATTCAATTGTACCTGAATTATAAATTACACCAGGTTTGGTGAGCTTTAGATTTACATCCTCTGTATATTCAAAGGGATCTAGTGTGAAATCCACCTCAAATTCACCATGCTCCTCAATTTCAGTTGTGATGTCTCCCATTTCAACATGCTTAATCTTCCGATGTACATCGTCATCTGTGAAAAAAAGTGTTTTCCCTTGTAATAACCAAGGTTTTGCACGTCTTATGAAAGGTTTAATATTTTCCCTTTCCAACATATTAAATTTCACCTTAAAAGGGACATTTTCATATGTCCCTTTCTTTGTAAGTGAACCATGTCGTCCTGGTATTTCTATATGTTCTACCTTTTGTTTTGCGGTTGGAATCACTGGACGACCTACTAAACCTAATCCGTAACTGCTTGCTAATTCATTATCGATTCCTATATCCAACAATTAAGTCGTCCTCCCTATTCCTATTTTTGAATTACGTCCTTTTTGAGCCAGTGCATCATCTATTTTTCCGACCATGCGGTCGATATCACGATCCTCCCTTACTGAAGGATTATAAATATTAATTACAGTTGGTTCAGTAGACATCGTTGCTGCAATCCCTTCACCAATCGCGCCTAATGTTTTTTTATTCAACGGTAAAACCGCTTCATTTCCAGCTTCTCCTGCACCTTGTAACTGACCATTACTCATACCGAAAATTGTAGGTCTAGTAAAAATACCGCCTTTTGCACGCCATTGTACACCAATGCCAGATGGATACGTAATGTCTTTCCCTAAAATGTTTTTCGTGCTAGTTTCTAAACTAAAATGCGGCATTTTAGGCATTTCCGGTTTCGGAATCTTTAATTTCAAATCACTGAAAAATCCTTTGATTTTATCAATGAATCCCTTCACTTTATCCACCGCATCTTTTATCGGGTCAATGATAAACCTCTTTGCTGCATCAAACTTTTCTTGAGCTGCATTTTTGACTGAATCAAATTTTTCCCGTGCTGTGTTGTACATATCATTAAATTTCTCTTTTGCAGAATTATAAGCTGAAATAACAGGATCAATGATATATTTATAAACTAGATTCCATGCCGTAAGTGTATAAGATTGGATTTTGGCCCAGTTACCTAGTATCCAATTCGCTAAATCATTCAATTTTTCTTTCGTTGCATTCCACAATTCCTGAACAGGCTGAATGACATATTGTTTTATTAGATTCCACGCTGAAAGTGTATAAGATTTCGCTGTTTCCCACTGTGAACTTAACCAAGAAATCAAATCACTGAATTTTTCTTTTGTTGTACTCCAAGCTTCTTGGACTGGCTGAACGATATATTGCTTAAATAATCCCCACGCAACTTGCGCCACAGCTTTTGCAATTTCCCATTGTGTACCTAACCAATCAACCAATTCACCAATTTGTTTACTCACCCAATCATACGCTTCTTGAATTGGTTGAATAATATATTGAGATATGGCCGCCCAAGCGATTTGTGCTCCAGCTTGTATTAATAACCATCCAGCCTCAAGAACTGTAGAAATCAAAGAAATAATTGGATCTAAAACCGTAACAATAGTATTCCAAGTTTCTTGCCAAGCTGTCTTTAATTGATCCCAAATAGAAGTTGCCGTTTCAACAATACCCGTCCATAAATCAGTGAAAAATTGACCTATAGGTTCAAAGAACTCATTTACCATATTTAAAAAATCTGACCAGGCTCCAGAAAAGTAATCAACTGTGGCAGACCAACCATCACTGCATGCCTGAACTATACCTGACCACAATTCACCAAACCAATCTTTAAATTGTGACCATTTTTCAGAAAGCCAATCTGTTATGGCACCCCAGTTTTTTATTAACATGATAATACCAGTTATCACCAAGGAAACTGCTGCGATGGTAGCTATTACAGGTAAAAACGCCAGATTCAATGCACCAAATGAAACAGCTAGAGCTGCTACAATTGGAGTTAGAATAATAAACGCCGCACTCAATGCACCCATCACGATTAAAAGCGTTTGATCGGCTTCGGACAATTTACTAAACCAATCCATTACAGCTTTAACTCCATCAACAATTGGAGGTAAAATATCTTTCGCTAATTCTGCAAATTTCTTTCCAAGTGGCTCTAACGCAGCCTGTGTTTCTCTTAGTGCTTTTTGAAATTGCTGCCCCAAAGATTCTTCCTGAAGTTTCTTCATTTCATCCATACGTCCAGTTACATCACCAAGACCACCATGTACATTATTTAAACTAAGTACAGCTTCAGCGCCCATGTCTTCCCATTTCACGCCAAATAAAGCAACACCAATCTGGTTTGCTTTTACTTTGTCATCCATCTTTTGAAGATCACCTAACACAACATTAAAAACATCCGCTGCAGTTCCCTTACCTTCATTGAATGACTTCCATACTTTTTGTGTCTCTTCAGATAAATCGCCGAATCCTTCTGATACACCTTTCGAACCATCTTGTACACGGATACCAAATTCTTTCACCAGGTCATTGATATAGTCTAAGTTATACGAACCACTTTTTGTTCCATTTGCTAAAATCGTAAACATTTCTTGAGCACTAAAACCACCTTGTTTGAATAAAGGTGCATATTCAGAGAGGTTATCAAATAACTCATCTGAATAATTAAGACCTTCTTGAGCACCGGCAGCAAGTAAATCAAATGTTTCTTGTGTAGATAAACCAAATTGACTCATTAACTGCCCTGCACCTCGAGTGGCTTCATTTAAGTCTACATCGTAAATTTTTGCTAATGTTAAAACATCCTCCGATGCCATTTGGAGCTCATCATATGGAACATCTCTCATGTTTTGATAGACTTTTATAAGTGCATTGTCTACCTCTTCAAGATTTTCACCAAAACCTTTTTTCCAAGTATCAACAGCAATCTTTTGAAGGTTTTCGGCACCTTTTCCAGTCAATCCTAATGAAGCTTGAATTTTCCTCTGTGATCCATCAAACTCTATTGCTGTATTTACAATCGACTTTCCCATTTCAATTAACTTTTCAGATATTCCTTGTAGAACTTCAGCGGCTTCCATTAAATTGTTCATATCAAGTTTCTTACTGATTTCCGCCATACCATCCGCCGCTTGTGAACCACTTCGCCCAACACTCTGTAAGGAGTTTTCGAATTGCTTTAACGTCGTTTTTGCTTGGTTTAATTTAGCTTCAAGTTGCTGCACTTCAGTAGAATTCTCACCATACACACGCTTTGCGGCACTTAATTGTTGTTCTAAGTTGTGAACAACCCTATCCGTCATTTCCATTTGCTGACGTAGTTGTTTCTGCGCTAATTCCAATTTATCCGCTTCACTAGCATTTTGACCTAGTTCAGCATTTTGAAGTTTGAATGAGCTTGTCAAACGCTTCTGTCCAGCTTCAAGTTTCTTAGAATTCTCTTGTAAATCCAGTAAAGTTCCGCGTGCTTCCCTCGCTTCAATCGCTTGCTCGGAAAGGCCTTCATTCACTCTTTTCATTGCATTATCAAGAGAAGTTTCAGCACGTTCTGCATCTAGCAATTTACCGTACATTTTATTGAGTTGTTCAGCGGTTGTACTTGTGTCCTTGGACATCGCTTGATATTCAGAACGCAACATAGCTGTACGTTTCTTGGCTGCTTCCATTTGAATTTCAAGCTTCTTCTTTTCAGCAAGAAGTTTATCAGTCATCGTCGCATCTTGGCCCATTGCTGCAATATGATTTTTATATTCTTTCGCTGCATTATTCATAACCATATTGATTTGTTTCAATGTATTTGCATACTGAACCTGACCATCCATTTTAAAATTAAGGACGACATTCCTTTCTTTACTATTCCCTGGCATTTTCTCACCTCATTTCTTATAGGAATGGTGTTTGATCTAGCGTGTAGATTTGTTTTGGTGTCTGCTCATGTAATGCATCCGGATTGTTGTATCTGAGATGCATGATGAATTGCTTTAAAAAATGTGCAGGTGTGATTTTCCAGAAGTCATCCATACTTAAACCAAGCAACGTATTACCGACATAAAAATAAAAATCCCAGTCCAATTCGGACTGAGATTCCTCGTTTTTAGTCAGTATGTTTTTTACTTTTTTTCTTGCTTCAGCTTCTCCATATCAGAATTCTGGAAAGTTTGGCCACTGAAGATCTCGTATACAACGATGAAGATGTCAGGTAAATCATTCATAGGAATGGCACCTTTAATTTCATCTAATGTACATTCCGTACCACCACTACGTACCATCGCATAAATTAATGCACGCATCAATTTCGCTTCATTTTCTCCCAGGCTAAATTGACCTTTAGCTAACATATCATTCATTTCTTTTTCAAATTCATGATAAGGTGTTCCAAATGCTTCTTCCACATAAGGAAAAGATTCAAAAGTAAAAATAACAGGGATTGAGACACCTTGTATCTTAATGCTATTTCTAGTTATATTTACATTTACTAAATCACTTAAACGTGCCATAATTACCCTCCTTATTTACCTGTTTGAGTCGTTCCACCTAGCTGCGCTAGTTGAGATTCATCACAAATTACTTGTTTTAGGAAATCTTCAGCTTTAATTTCTTTTGCCTCTGGATCACCAGTATCCAATTCAGCTTGTGTTACATCATTAAATAACAATGGATCTGCTGTAATTGTGTAAGCAATGTCATCCACAGTCATTTCATCACCTTGTGTTTTCCAAGATTCCTCTACTGGAGCAACTGTACATTTTGGGTACCAACGTAATATTTTTGTTCCATCATTTAAAGGGAATACAACCCCTACTGCGAACTTTGGATACGCCTTCGCCTTCGCTGTTTCAAAAGACACACCTTTTTTACGTGTTTTTGCAAAGATTTTATCTTTTACTTCACGATTTAGACCAGCAAGGTTAAAAGCTAATCCAAACGCTGTATTTTTGACAATGTTAATAATTTTTTTGTTAGATGCCCACTTTGTAAAATTAGTAGAAGTAGTGGAAATCGTTAAATCAGAAATATTCGTTTGTCTATAAACAATATCCTCATAAGTTGGTAGTGCACTAGAAGTTTCATTTCCCTTCATCAAGCACAGATATAAATCTTCAATCCCTACGGAATATTGAATTTCTTTATTTTCAATTGTCATGTGTCTCATCCTCACATTCTATCCATTATTTTTTGTGCCATAATATCAGCAATTTTGTCACCTTCTGCATCAAAGGTATTCTGAGAAAAATGTAGACCTTTCACTCGACCTTTTCCATTCGCTTTTTTATGGCCATGTTCAGCTAGATACCAATACCATGCTGCATCTTCGAATTCCACAGATACATGATCATTCTTTACAACGACTTTCAAGCTATTTTTTAAATGTACTCGCTTGTTCTTATCCGACATTTTAATACGCTTTTTTAATTCTGCTGCAAAATACTTGGCTGCTTCATCTAACACATCCAAACTTACTTTTTTATTCACCCGTAATAGCGTATTGATATCTTCTAAAGCTTCAGCAAAGCCATTGTTATTTGAAGCCATTACTGGATACACCTCACATACGTTATAAACTGCGTGATAGTGTCGTCATTCTCGTCATAACCCATTCCATCAAACTGAGAATAAGACACGCCTACTTCATTAAAAACAGCCTTTAATGGTTCATAATCTTTTTCAGTTCCATTTGTGATAACTGCAATTTGATAAAGTGGCATATCTTTTAGAACCTTATTAGAAGCCCTCTTATGTTGCTCATTCACAAATTCATACACAATATAAGGGTAATCTCCCCCTGTAGGAGCACTATCACGAGAAACTGGAATACCAGATTTCTTCATAAGACTTCGCAACTGTTCAAAATTAATTTGCATACGATAGTGACACCTCCATCAATCGGTCTTCTTCTTTTACATAAATGCGTTCAATGTTATAAATACGGCCACCAACTTTTACGCGATAATTCTTTTGATTGTTTTCAATGTCACGATCAATACGAACTTCAATTTTCTTTACAATTTCATTCGTATCTTTTGTTGTGAATTTATCAGTGGCCGTAACTCCAATGTTGTTATATCGAATTTTCCGTTCTAATGGATATCCCATCACAACACGGTCTGTTACTGGATCAATCGTCTCTCCTAATTTGAGTAAATCACCCATCCATTTGAGTTTATTCGTCTTCCTCTTCGGCATCATAAACCTCCTGGACAAAGAATGGTGTCAAAGCATCCAAGGCTTGTTCTAATTCTTTTTCAGCTACACGATATTCATAAAAAATACCTGCACACATAATGACCAGGTATTCCACTTCTCTTCCACATGCTTTTTTTACATATCGTTGACCTTGCTTAATATAAAAAGAGAGCATAGAATCATCCATACCCTCTTCCCAATGAATATGAGATTTTAATTTCTCAATTAAATCATCCATATTAAGCCCCAGTAGAAGCTTTTAAAACATACTTATAAACTGGAACTTCAAATGGAGAATGAATTAATTGAGCATCTAGTAAGTTCCAGATACGGAAGCCTACACGGTTTGTACGTGAGAATAACTCAACTAACTTTTGTACTTCTAGTGATCCAATAACATCTTGAATATAGAACTTAGAGAAATCACCGAAATAGAATACTGGTGTATCTGGTGAATCAGGGATATCAATTGCATCTTCTTCCTCAACAGGGAAGCCTAATAATGTATAACCAATGCCGCCCTCTGCTTGATTAAATGGACGAAGTAATGGGAAACCATCATCCGTTTTCATTGTTTCAATTTTTGTTAGTGCTGCTGTATTTAACACCCATCTTGCTTTTTTACGAATTTCTTTAACCGGTGTATTTTTCATTTTTACTAATGCATCATAGAGATTTTTTTCATCCGTTTTAAATTCAACGGCTTTCTTTGCCAATGCACCATCATTTATATTATTCGCTTCATCGCCATTCACCATATATTGCGTTTCTTTACGAACATAAGCTTTTTTCAGCTCATCCATAACAATTTGTTCAATCGGTAAACCTGTACGTGCTAATAATTTTTTCGTCACTGTAGCCAGTGCATCAAATTCCGTTGGTGATAATTCGATTTCATCGAACTCGATATCCGTTTCTGGCATTTCATTATTTGTTCGCTCATTTTTATGACCTTGTGCTTCTGCCTTTTTAACTAAAACAGGATACTTAATATTTTCTTTTGTTTTTACTCCTGTTCCTAATCGACGTAAGAAGTTTTCTTCTTGAGCATACGTAATAATTTCTTTACTCAAGAAATCTGGAATCGTAACAGAACCATTACCAGTCACTAACCCTAATGCACGGGCTTCCTTTTCATCAATATTACCAACAATGTAGTTAGCAAATACGGAACGAATTTCTGTTTCTTTGTTTGCACGATGACCTTTAGTAGAAAGAGCTGCTGCGATAGATGCTGAAATAGCTGAACGTTGTTCTTCTGACAGTTCCGTTTTTTCATTCGGATTTTCTTTTGCTGCTGGGTCTTCTTTTTTATCTGGATCTTCATCTTTCTTTTTGTCCGGATCTTCTCCTTTTTCTTCCGCTTCTAATTTTGCTAACTCATCAGTGATAGTTTGTACTTCCTTTGTTAATTCTTCTACTTCAGCTTTAATTGCTGCTAATTCTTCTGAACGAACTTCATTTTTTTCTACTTTCCCTTGTAATTCTGCTAATCGAGATTTCGTTCTTGTTAAAGATGCGTTTAAGATTTCTTTTAAATTCATGTTAATTTTCCTCCAAAACTTTTTTTATTTGTTTAATAAGATTATTTCTTTCTTCTGTATCATCTTCCACAACTGTTTTTACAGCTGCTTCTTCACTTCTCATTTCAATCATGGCTGTATTTTCGCCCCTGGTTTCAATGGAAGTAGCAACATAGGCTGGTGTCATATCTAAAATAGAAACTTCTAAGAGTTCTAATTCTTCAATAGATCGTTTTTGAACACCAGATTCGCCTTCTTCCCAGGAATCTTTTTCAGAAACAAAGCCAAATGACCAACCACGCAATTCTTTATTCCTTGCTTTCTCAATTATTTGTTCATCTGTAACTGTAGCGATGGCTCTTAAACCAATATTGTCTTCGTACAATTCCAGATTGCCATTTTCAATAGAACCAAGCTTTCTATTTTTGTTGTGATTAAAAAGCAAGTCCACATTCTTTGCTTTCTTTAACGCTTTTTCAAATGTCTTAGGAACAATTTTCTCTTTGAAATATCCCCTTGGTGAAGGCAACATTCTACTTTCCCTGTCCACAACATTTACGTAACCATCAAGTATGACTTGATTCCCTCGGACCTCAATTTTCATCATTTTCACATCCTTTCATTCCTAGAAATAGTTTTTCTGCTATCATTTGATGAGTAAGGAGGTGATCCCAATGATTTTATCTATCCAAACAGAAAAAGATTTTAAAGAAAATTTTGAGTTTGCTCACAAAACGTTAGCGTTTATTGACGAAATTGACATTGAAAATCGCGCCAAATTTCAATCCATTTCACAGATTTCTAAAACAAAGTATTTAATCCGTTTCAAAAGTTATTCTTTTCCTGGTTGTCAAGACTACAGCATAACAATTGAAGCAATATATTCGGAGAACCAATGGCTAATTTCTCTTTTGAATAAACCCGTAGATTAACAATTTTATAAAACAAATAGGGAGGCTTCTCTTGTTCTACTGAACACATCAAAATGCCATTTCCAGTCCTACAATTTCCAACTACCACATCGAACATTGTAGGACTTTTCTTATGAATTCTAATATCCATGTCTCCACAACTAACATGAATTGTATCTCCCTTCACGTTTAGTCACCTCCTTCCACTGAACCATCGGCCGCTTCTTTCTTACCGATTTCGGTTATATCATTTGAAATATAAATAGATTGTGATTCCTTTGTATTTTGTTTAGGGAACCCAAGCATATCGGCAACATTATCAGGTGAAGTAATAGCTGTACGCACAAGGTTGTAACCGATATTTGTCTTGTTGCTATAAGTGACAAAATCAAGAATATTTATCTTAAACTTAATTCGTTTCCCCGAATTTTGACCATAAAAAAGAAGACTCAAATGGTCTTCAAAATTTTTCATTATTGGTCTAACTGCCTTGTTATGGATATACATCATTGCTTTCTCAATATCTTCTTTGATTAGCTCTGTGTATGTATCCACATTTATGC
The DNA here is from genome assembly GCF_002975115.1 of Bacillus sp. MYb78. NCBI lineage: Bacteria > Bacillati > Bacillota > Bacilli > Caryophanales > Bacillaceae > Bacillus > Bacillus sp. MYb78. The sequence continues at coordinate 12,101 of NZ_PCOB01000025.1, read as the reverse complement.
CTAAATACTTACCTAAATCTTTTTTATATACATTTAGGTATGCTAGGGTCTTTTCGTCGTCTAACGGGCTTTTAAGTGTGTCTATTGAATACCCTTTTCCAAGAGGAATCATTTTTACAGACCTTGCTTCATCGATTGATTCCAGTTGATCTAAAATTGCATTGATTAATTTTGACTGCGCACCATTCTGTGGATTGATATGGGCATCTAAATTTAACAAGAATGCTAATAGTCCACCCTTTTTATATTTTTCAGTTAAAGTTTTCTCAGCTGACATAACGCCCTCAAGTGTATCTCTTCCCAAATCAAGAAGGCCTTTTCCTCTTAAATGATCTGCGCCAATATTTTTCACATGACGAATCATAAACGGAGGAATTTCGTGACCACCAATATTAAAATGCTCTACTAAATTATCATCTAACTCTGTAAATACATTTGAAGCTAAATGTATTTGAGCACCATTTAATATAGGGAACGTTTCTCCCTCGAGTAAATAAGTATTCGTCATTAATTTAATGAATTCAGATTGTGTAAGATAATCATTCGGATTCTTTAAAATACGAAGTGCAATATCATCTTTAGTTTCATTCCCAAATTCATCTTCCACAACAATATCAGCCAATACCATTTGATTACTGATGTCTTGTAACAACTCGTAAACATCGCTAGATTGTAAGATGTTTGAATCTGTAACATACACACCACCATAACGAATACTCTTTCCTAAAACATCATCAAGATAACCACGCTTTTCAGCCTTTTTAAATAAGTAATTTGAAAACCTATCCCTTAAACCCAATTTTTCACCGCCTCTCTATCGATAAATATCACCAATCAATTCATCCATACCTTCCTCTGTTATGCTATCCATAACCATCATCGTTTCTTTGTGAGCAACTAAAAAAGCCACAAATCCATCAATCTTCTTTTTGGACTGTCTCTTACTTGGTGCTTTCATTCCGTTCATATTTGTTACCACTACAACATTAAGAGCGCAATAAACAAATAAAGGATTGTCTGTAATTAAACGCTTTTCATAAATTAGTATTTCTGAATCGTCAAGCATTGCATTCATAACGTTTGGATACTGATTTACTGCAATGCATTCTAAACCGAGGTTTTCAAGCTTCTCTATTAACTTTTGGGACATTGCTGGATCATAGTTTATTTGTTGTACATCGTACAAATCCATACATTCAACGATATATTCCATAACTTGATCCTGGTCAATCATTTTCCCATCACAAAACGTAGCAAAACCACGTTCAACCATATCTGTATATGGAACGTTATCCTCTTTTTCTTTAAAATCAATATTTTCATTAGGAAGGAAATACATCTGTTTCACTTTTATAATCGACCTTCCTTCCTCATCATGTGAAGGGAAGTTTAAACTCACGCACGTTAAGTCTGTTGTTTTAGATAAGTCTAATCCTAAATAACAAATTTCACCTGTAAGATCACCTAAATCTTCCACAAGAACATGTTGTACTTGATCATGCTCAAAATAATTATCAGCACCATTTACGAAAACATTTAAATGTTTGGAAAGGAACTCAGCTTTTGAATGTGCCGACTGTTTCGCCTTTTTGAACTCAATTTCAAGTGTTTCCATTGTAACGGAAACACCAATATTCGGGTTAACCATTTCCCAAACTTTACGATCTTCCCAATCATAATTTTTATTTGGCTCCCAGATTGCAACAAACAAAGAATCGTCATCGTCATTTTCCAAAACAAATTTCGCATACTTATAAACACGCATACCGACAGATGAAGCACCCTTACCAGCTGTTGAAATATTAAGCATTATCGGTTGTTCACGAGAAATCTGCGCTGACTTCAAGTTATCATACATGTCCATATTTTCCTGTGCATGGAGCTCGTCATTTAACACAAAATAAGGGTTCTTTCCTTCAAGACCCTTCGTGTTTTTCGTTAATACTTTGAATTTATTTTGATATGCAATTCCATTGATGCTATATCGGTACATAGCACCACTAACTGTTCCATTCACACCTTTATAAATTTGTGTATGCCGTGCCAGAGGTTCGGAGTTCTCTATCGCTTGTGCAATTGGTTCAGCTGCATTTTGCGCTTGTTCATAATCTGATGCCGCACAATAACAATCCGCTCCAAGTTCAAGTTCTCCATACATAGCATAGAGCAATGCACCTGCTGCGATAATAGTTTTTCCGTTCTTCTTTGGCACTTGAACATATGATTCACGAATAACACGGACTGTTTTTCCTTTTTCGTTTTTATGATACCAACCATACATATTCGCAAAAACAAACATTTCCCAAAGCTCTAATTCCATCAATTGACCTGCAAGTGGTCCTTTAACATGACGGATGAACGATTGAACGAAATCTAACATTTCATTCGCTCGATCTACATCAAACCAAATATCTTTACGCTTTTTCCACTTCTTATAACGTTCTACAGCAAGAATGATCGACTTCGGGTACTTCTTTTTATTACGCATGACGTTATTCGCATACTTATCAGCATAGTTAACGCCTGATGTAATAATCATTGGGTTTTCCGCCATTTATTCCGATGAGCTGCTAATTCGTCTTTAGGCTCATTAGATTGAATATTCCCTGCATTTTTAGGTGTCTTTTGTACACTTTTTCCCTTATTCGTCATCCCTAGAGCTTCTAACATTTTATTCTTCTTATCATTCCAGGTTTCAACTTGTTGAGCGAGCGGATGTTTCATTTCATTTACTGCACCAGCCTTGTTTTTATGCGTTTTTGTAGGAGCAAAACCATCGGCTTTCCATTCTTCAAACATCGTTTTATAAATGATAAAAGCATCTAAATAATTATCAATTAATGGTTCTAAGGAAGGTGTGAAATTGTCATCTTCAGTCAATAATTTTATGATTCTATTTCGTTCTTCATCCCTTGCTACATCTAACATTTCAATCTTTTTCTTTTTCGACATTCGAGCCATGTTCACACCCCCCTTTATTTTTTAAAATGGTGCAACTATTTGTGTGCCCCCTACGCTACCTATCCTCCCCAGAGAGGAATTTTTAACTTTTGATAGGGGGGCTTCCAAAATAACTCGGAAAAACTTTTTTCGGTTTATCTTCATTTTCTTCGATTGTATGACAAACTGGACAAAGTAACCTTAAGTTATTTTCTTCTAATTTAAGAGTTTGGTCTTCTTTGATTGGGATTACGTGATGAACATGAGCACGCCTACCAAAGACAAACTGTCCACATCGTTGACAACATCCCTTCTCTCTTTCATATACCTTTGACCTGACAAACTTCCATGCATCAGTTCGATAGAATGATTTGTTATCATGATGGTAGATGTTCTTCTTATCTTTCTTCTTCCTTGGCTTGTTACGCTTATGTTCCCCGCAGTAACGTCCTTTGCTTATCTTGTTATGGCAGCCATTGAAGTCACAGTATTTCATGATAGTAAGTCAATGATATCTTCTTTCTTTTTAACATCAGCTGGAATCTCAATGCCTAGCTCATCAGCATACTCACGTAACTCTTTTATTGTCTTATTACTCAAGATAAGGTCTGTACCTGCTTCACCAATTGCCAACGTATCTTTAGTCAAATACCCTCCTGTTACAAATCCTTTATCAGCAATCATACTCTCAGGATTAACAGTTACTTCAAATCCTGGTTCTTCACCTGTAGGAACAAATAGACTCTTCTTCTTTTCATTATCCCAATACTCTGTACCTGATATTGTTTTTCTTGTTTCAGTAATCAATTAGATTCACACTCCTTATAATTATTTTCTTTCTTCCAAGTCTCGAACTCTTCTTTAGCAAGACCCAAACCTTTATCTAACCATTGCAACTGTATCTTGTTTTGTTCCACAATCTCAGAGCTAGTTTTAATTGTTACTACAATCTGTTCTCTTCTAGCCTCTTGTTCTTTAATCCACGCATCCATTTGCTTTACATATATCTCATCTGGACTCATTTACTTAACACCATCCTTTTTAAATGCAACACGTTTGCGCTTATCTTTACCTAGATAACCTCAAGAACTCACTCATACCATCTACAACCTCTTTATCGTTTTCAATAAGCCTACCTTTGACATAGATATCTCCATTACTTTTCAAAGTTACAATCTCTTGTTCACCAACTTTTAAAATGATACTGTCATGTGAAGTATCTCTTGCCAACTTATTTAAATCTCCATTATGAAATATAAGACTCATCTCTACACCACCTATGTAATTTTTTGCATAATAAAAAGCACCCGTTTTGGATGCTTTTTATAGTTTGAATTTTTCTACTGTATCTGTTAGCTCAACTGCTATTCCTAATAAGCTTTTTTTCGTTCCTGTTTCTGCTTCTTTCTTTTTAATAAGCCACTCTGGATAATTTAATTCTTCCAGTAGATTTCTGAAATGTTTTGGATTTACTTGTAGGATATCAGGATTTTTCCCGTTAAACCTTCGATATTTCATTAGTGCTTCTAATAATTCTTCATTTAACATGAATTATAGTTCCTCCCCTTATATTCTACGTTTATAACTATTCATTACTGTCTACAATGATTCCTGTAAATGATTCCATTTCTTATATAGTTTAAAAGGAGGCTGTTATGAAATTCTTAAAAATACTACTTATTCTCTTTGTTTTTATCATTCTTACATGGTTTTGGTTTCCTAAATAAAAAAGAGCAACCGTGCACCAGTTGCCCTTTCATCAATTCTTTATGTTATTACTATAAACTCTTTTTGCAATAGTTAACATGAACTGAAGTGAACTTAACATTTTGTTAACTTAACTTCTGAGCATATTCAATCATACGCTTTATTTGCGCGTGTTTATTATAGATATAGCGCGGACTATAATGTAACTCTTCAGCAAGCTTTTCCAATGTTTTGCCCTCCACATACTTACCATACATGATCTTGTGTTCCAAACCATGGAATGTACTAATTACCTTTTTGAAATCAAACATGTCATTCATTTTTAAAGCTAATTCATGTTCACGAGTAGCAATACGATCTTCTAGTTTCGCTCCTTCTGATTCAGCTGTTAAACGTACTTCCCACAAATCACCACCAGCCCAGCGTTTTAATTCTCGTTTACTTCTATATAAGTCATTTTCCAAATAAATGATTTCATCTTCTAATTTTTGATAATCCTTTAGCCACTCTAACATTATGTGTGCCACCTCACTTATTTTAAGATGCCAGCTTGCACAAAAATATTTCTCCATGCATTTGTAACTCTCTCCTTATCCATTGCTCTTGCGCGACGGTCAATGGCTTTTTTTATCTTCTTTTTCTTTAAGTTAGCTACATCAACACTTCCTTCTCTCTATTGTTTTAATCGAATCTTATTAAACGCTATTTACAGCCTGAATGAGCGGTTTTAGCACTTCCTAGACTTATTGTATTCTCAATTAAAAACAAGCCTTTTCTTACGTGATTTTAGCATCCCATTCATTCGAACTGTTGTTCTTTGACTAGCACCTCACGCAAGTCATTAATCGTTATATCCTTCTCAATTAAATCTTCCTCTTGTACATGGCAATTACGAACTTTTTCAACTGCTTTTTCCATTGTTTCCGCTTCAACAACTGCTTCATACATTTTCATTTGAGTAAAGGTAATATTGAATGTTTTCATTTCGTTCTCCCTTTCTATTCAAATATCTATTTTGTTTGGCTTTTCGACTATTCAAATGCCTGTTTCTCACACTCTTTACACGCTACAATGTCACCCGACTCATCAAATTGATAAATAGACTTTTCTTCAATATCCTTATTTAAAAAGCAAATGTCACAATTGAATTGCTGTTTCTTATCCACTAATTCGTCATTGATTTTCTTAGTCAGTTTTACAGTTCCAATTTCTTCATACGGTTCAACGGAATACCCTTTCTCTTGTAACATTTTCGCAATATCTTGCATATCTTTCCATGCTTCTGTACCTTGGCCAAATTTAATTGTGATTGTATTCATTTTCCATTCTCCTTTCAATATCCCGTGTGATATATGAATAATCTTTTTTATATTACAAATACTATCTACGAGTCAGCTACACTCTTTCAAAACGGAGCTTTACCCCTCCGAACTGTTTAGGCACTTGGCAGGTGATTTGGTCAATTACCTGCCATTCCGATTAAAATAGCACTTTTGTTTAGTTTTACTCTTCAAAACTTCATCATACAAACTCATAAAAGTAGTTTATTTATTGCTTGTCTGCAACTTAATATCTGGAATAATTTCTTCCGGTCTAAATAGTACTTTGTAATGGTATGCATCTTCGTATTTAGCATCTGTTTGTTCAATGAAGTAACTTACATTATCACTTAATCCAAGGTAATGTTTCTTATATTTACCATCACCAGTCTTGCAAGTTACAGTTATCTTCTTCCCATCGCCAGCGTCTAAAGCGCATAATCCTTCAATACTTAAAAGGTATTTATCAGTTATACCATTGAAGAACACTACTCTTCGTTGAACCTCAAACGAATCAGCTGATTTAGATAAATTTTGTGAAACTGTATCTGCTTCTGTACTACAACCTGCTAAACCCGTTATTGCCATAACAGACATTAAACCTGCAATTATTTTCTTTTTCATTTCCCGCTCCCCATTTCTTATAAAATTCAAATTGTATTACATTAAAAGAAGGCACGTGGTCCATACATACTCCCTTTGTTTCACTCAATCCTGTAGACCCCCATCTTTACCAAACTGAGCAGCATTTTTATTAATTTTTGTTAAGATACGGCTAATTTGAACTTGGCTACACCCTACTTCATTTGCAATGTTTTGTTGTGTCCTGTTCTGTAGACTCATATCTAATACGATGTGTTCTTTATGTGATAATTGAGATTTAAATGCCTGTATCACCATTCTATTAATCGATACATCCTCAACGTTTTCTGCTTTTTTATCCTCTAGCATGCTTTCCAAGGTTAATTCTTCATTCCCGTTAGACTGGTGTACAACTTTATTCAAGGACTGTGTACCTGGTTGATAATGTAATGCGTTGCTTACTACGGATACATCTTCATTTAGGATGCTTGCTATTTCTTCTGGAATTTCATATTCTAGGTTTTGTCTCAGAATTTTCCCCTTTATACTGTATACACTCCGTTGCACTTTCACCTTTTGATGATCTCGAATGGCTCGGCCAATTTCACCTATGATTTTAGGAACAGCATATGTTGAAAATTTACAACCATACTCAAGATCAAAATTATCCCTTGCTTTAATAAGACCTATCATCCCAAATTGAGTTAAATCCTCTATATCTAAACCCGTATCATGTTCTATACTCTTCATTTTTTTCGCATATCGTTTCCAAACACAATGATGAACAAGCCTTCCATACTTCTTCATAAATTCAGTGTCTGACATTTCTCTAACGTTAACTCCAGCTTTTACTTGGTCTCTTTCTTTAGTCATTTTTTGGATTCTCCTTCTTCAAAGTTAGGAAAGTGTTTTTCTTGTAACCTTGCAAAAGCTACCGAAAGTTCTTCTTTAGCTGAATGTTTATTGTCTTCTAACACTTTTTTAAAATCATCCAAAAAATCCCGTACTCTTTCATCAGTTTTCGCTTTAACTATTAATTTCCACAGCAACTCTTTAATACCATCAAGTATTTCTCCGCTCTTATTATTTGCCATTACCTCGCACTCCCTGCCGTAATTGGAATTTTATAACACCCTTCTCTTAACCGATCTAAAATACGTCCACCCTGTAAATGGCCCAGACGTTCCTTTAGTTCCTCATCACTACAGTTACTCGTAATAATCATTCGTCTCCACGTACTGTATCGATAATCTACAATCGTATATAAAAACTCTGCTGCAAACTCTGAAGGCTTTTCTGCTCCTAAATCATCTAGGACTAATACATCGCACTTCATGAGTAATGCCATAATTTCCGCCTTACTTTCCTTATCACTGCTAAATGTAGAGCGTATCCTATCTAACAGTTGTGTCACGTTATATACAATTACTTTAGGACCCATACTCTCTAAAGTGTGTTTAATCGAATAACAAATTCTTGTTTTTCCAGATCCGAATCCACCTTGTAAAAACAGCCCTTTTTCTTTCTTTTTTGAGATATTTTCAATAAAATATATTGCACCTTTAACTGCCTTCTCGACGCCCGCTCTCATTTCAAAGTTCTCAAGTGTAGCATCGATATATCTTTCTGGTGTTGGCATTAAATATCGATTTTGTTCTCCTCGTTGCATTCTCTTTTGTGCTGCCTCTACAACATCCTGATATCTAATTTCATCTTGTTCCGCAGATGGTTTCCTTAAGCATTTAGGACATACTGGTTGCACTTTCCCTGTAGAATTAACACCCGGTACTTTTGCACCTTTTAAATGTTTTAATAAGTAGATAGGCAACTGCATCATTGGAACGAATATTTTACAAGTTTTGCACCATGCACCCTCTTCAAGTGACATAGCCTTCATTAATTCCTCTACACTGACTGAGTTTCTCACATCTCGATCACTACTGAACACTCTTTGAAAAAGTTCTTCTCTCCCCATTTAGCACACCCCTAGAATGGCAAATCATCTTGTTCCTCTGCTTCTTTTTGGAAATGTTCCAACCGTTCCTCAGCAGACATTTCCGAATGTTGCTTTGTTTTTGGTTTGCTATTTAAGTAGCTTTCAAACTTTGTTCCAAATAGTGTTTCTGGTCTTAAATATTCATCCCATTTTGCATCTCCAAACCAATGAGATTTCTTTATGTCAATTACTTTCTTGAACTGTTCAACTTTATAGCCTTCAGCTAGTCTTGCTTTTATTAATGTTTGAGTTTTCTTAGTTGAGGTACGATAACTTTTATTACATGTAGTGTTGAGATAGTTTACTATCTCGACTATATATTCTGTAATCTCTGTAGATAGTCTCTGTGTATTCTCTGGTATTGGTCTGGTCAAATTGTCCGGTAGCACATGGTCACTTTTACCACTTCTTCTAGTCAAATTGTCCACATCGTTTACCGTTTCGAGCGAACGTAATTTATCATAATCAATGGTGTACCATTTAGTTTTATCGAATTTCATCTTGTTGTAATTACCAGTCAATAAAATCTTGGTTTCTTCTAAATTTTTCAAAATACGTCTAATTGTCTTTTCACTCCAAAACGGAAATTGTTTAGACCATTCAACAGCACTGTTATATATCCAACGTCTTTCATCATAAAAATGGTTAGAGCGATTTAACCAATAATGTATTTGTTGTAAAAAGACAGCTTCATTTAATCCAATACTCTTTGCTAACGATGGAAGAACTAATAATGGTTCTTCGTTGATGATTAATTTACTCATATAGGCACCTCTTATATTTAAGGGGCATAATCATGCCCCTCTTTTCATAAACTGGACATGTATGTTATAATTTTTCTAAGTATTTTTTCATGGGTATTTCAGTAGGGTAACTTGTTGGCGCAAGTTACTTTTTTAATTACTCTCATCATCCTCAATAACTCCTAAAATATTGCCTTCTAAATCTTCAACTGTTCTATACATAGTTAATCCCAAATCATTTTTAAAGAAATTGCTTATCTTTTCTTTCGCTTTTGGCGAACTGTCTATAAAATCCAAAATCACGTTATTTACCGCCCAATAGAAAGGCATTTCATAAGATGGGCAATCATATATACCTTTCATTCGCCCTTTTCGATGTCTATATTCCAGTCCTCTATGCAAGGCATATTCCATAAATGTTTTAAAAGTTTCTTGCTGTTTTTTTTCTTCTCGATATTCTTTATATAGCCGTTGACCTTCTATTGCATTTCCTCCAAGAAGAGCACACACCTCATCGACACTAAAATCCCAAACATGAATAATATCTATAACCTGCTTACCTATACTTAAAATTTGCTCCTTCACTCTGTTTAACACATTGTTAACTTCGTTAATGAAAAGTAGTTTTTCACTGGCACGTTTTATTTCCATAATCTCCATTAACCATTCATGCTGTTTTTGTAAACTTCTTTTGCGGTCATACAATTCGTCCATATCTTTGAAATTCGATTTTAACCATCGCTTGTACCAAGCAATTGCATTAAAGACAATCATTTTATAAGGATATTCATTCCACTCTGCACCAAAAACTTTAAAAAACTCGACTTGATTGGTCATTTTACCTTTTCCAAATGTTTCAGAAACAAAATGAATTTGATTATCATGCAGATACACACAGATGTATTCACCCTTATATTCTTTAAAAAGAAATACACTTTGTAATTGCTCCACCTGTAATTGATCAGGAACTAAACTAAGTTGTTTTGCTTTCTTTTCAATACTTCGAAACACTTCTTTGTTTGTTATCATCCCCACGTAATGGTCCTCCTCTTGTATAATTAGATCATTGGTCTCCAGCCCTCAATAAACTTTAACGCCTCATCAAAATCTTTCTTTAAAATATCCCGATAGCTATTCACATCAAATGCATCTTTTAAATTCTTACCTAACAAACCAAACAACTTACGTGTAGTGCCATGAACCTCTTTATCAACATGACCGTGTTCCCATAGGAAATAGATACGTCTACCTTTTGCCTTCTCTATTACTCGTTGCTGTCCAAAATCAATAGTTAATTGCTCTTCAATAACATGTTCTAACTTGCTAACTCGATTGTTTAAATTAGTTGCTCCTGCTGCAATTAGTTCGATTTGTCCGAATGGGTCAGTAGGGATTTCATTTTGTTTTTTTATATGTTGTTCCATTTGGTGAAATCGTTCTATGTAAGAAGCGGAAAACAATGTCCCTTTCTTACCTGTCATTTTATGAGCGATTAATTCGCAGCCTTTTTTCGTGATGTTATAGCAAAGTTTTTTTCGATTCAATGAATCTTTGTACGAACTTTCAATGAAATAATTAGTTGGGCGCAATTTTGCGCTCATCTCTTCACCATCCAAATAGCTAATGTATGTTCTGATATCTCGCAATAATTCCTTATGTTCCTTCCCTACCATCTTTGCTACTTCCAAACTTGGTAATGTCGGTTGTTCGTTTATTGGTGTTAATTGGTCCATATAAATAAACCCCTCCTCATTTTTAATAATGCTTGTCCACCCTACACACTTGGAATGACTCGTATTGAGTTCGTATGACGATGAACTAAATGTAATTCGCCATCTACCTTCTTAAAGATTAACCAGCTCTCAGGATTCAATTTGTATGATTTAAGGTGGATCTTTTCACGCTTGGTTAATTTTTTACCGTTTTTCATTTAAATTCCCCTCCAGTTACTTCGCAAATAGGTCGTCTACCGTTGTTTTAAAATGTCGTGCGAGTAATTTTGCTTCCGTAAGAGTAAAATCACGTTTCCCTTTTTCTTTTAGGTAATATGTTTGCTGGCATATATTTACCAACTTCCCAGCATCCTCTTGTGTCATACGATGTTCTCTTCGAAGAATAAATAGGTTTTTATACATCTCGCTCATCATCCTTTATAAACTTTTCAATTGGCTTGTCCAAAAAACAAACTGCTAAAGGAACTATACAAATCACAAGTGCGACTATCATCAACGAAAACGTGCTTTCCTCTATCATTTTGTTATCGCCTCCTTTCAGTTACCTTAAGAGTTTTGTTTTTTCTTTTGGTAATAATCTCGCATGTAATCGTTTCTTTTAGCTTTATTTTTCTGATACCAATTGCGATTGTAATCATTCTTAATTTCGCTTTCTTCCATATTCATTTTCTGCGCCACTTTTTTCCAATATCGTTCCTGAGTTGCTTTAACCTTTTCTTTATTAGCCGCTCTCCAGGCTCGCATGTAAGCCTTTTTTGCTTCTCGAGCAGATAAGTCTTTTTCATTATCCACACTATATACCTCCCTATACTTTGCTAGCAGCAAAGTTATTGACAGAAAACGAATTTGCTTATAGCAAAGTTTTTGTTTGTCTTTTTCTCTTTATCTTTCTTTTGTTAAACACATTGTACAATTAAATTTGCTTGTTGCAAAGTATTTTTTCTAAAAAAAATAAAAAACTTGTCTTTAAGCAAAGTTTTATTGTACATTATATATAACAAAGAGAGAAATAAACGTAAAGTTAAAAGACCTGCGGTAGTATGTCAACTGAGAAATAACAAAGTTTAAAGTTGTCAAAGGT
>NZ_PCOB01000024.1:0-81495 GCF_002975115.1 Bacillus sp. MYb78 | reverse complement strand
ATTAAGAAGAAAATCTAAGCCAGTAATAGGGCTTAAATATTAATATACGAGGAGGTAAGACGGTGAAAGCAATCCCGACTGATGTCCTGAGTAAAGAATTGATGGAAAGAGAAGGAGTTATCTCTATTACAGTAAAGGAATTTGAAAAGATAGAAGTAGCTGGAGTGGTGGTCGCTGGTCCAGCAGTTATTTTGATTAATCAAGATTAAGTACATATCATTGAAATAAAAAGCATCCATCTAGGATGCTTTTTATTTGTATGTAAGCATAAATATGATGGATAATTGTGTTACTGGAGGGAAAGTCTGTGGCAATAATTATAACAATGTTAGTAATGGGTATTTTATTAGGATTTGTTGGAGCTGGAGGAGCTGGGTTTATTATCGCGATACTCACTTTAGTATTCCAAATTCCTATTCATGTTGCTCTTGCAACATCTTTAACTGCAATGGCATTTACGACATTATCAGGTGTTGTAAGTCATTACCGTGAAGGCAATGTTGCACTTATTATAGGCGGGATTGTTGGGGGATTTGGCGCAATTGGCTCTTATATTGGTTCTAAATTTGGTTCACTTATACCAGCACATCTTCTTCATTGGTTTACAGCTGGGATGTTATTTTTATCGGCAATTTTTATGTTTATTAAATTAATTATGTTCCAAAACAAAGAAAAGTCGTCTTTATATAAACATAAAGAGTTTTCCGTGAACTACTTGTTGAAATGTGTATGCCTTGGATTAGTTACTGGAATGATGGCTGGTTCATTTGGGATTGGTTCTGCACCGTTTATTCAACTTGGATTAATGGTTCTATTGGGACTTACGATTCAGCAATCTGTAGGGACAACAATGCTTGTTATATTACCGATTGCAATTGGAGGCGGGATAGGATATAGTTCGGAAGGATATTTAGATTATATATTGTTATTGCAAGTATTGATTGGGACCATGTTAGGGGCATACATTGGCGCGAAGTTTACAAATTATGCACCGCGAACGCTTTTGAGGTTTTCGATGATTATGACACCGGTTTTAGCTGGGTGTATGCTATTGATGGAATAAAGTGAAATTATAATCAGTAGGGGGTTACTGCTTACAAATAGCGGGATAAAATTAATATAGCAAACTATTAATATATTTTACGAATGAATTATATAGGTAATTCATATTTCCCATATAAAAGGATTTGTTTTAATATTATGAGTGTAAAGTTCGAGTATTCGAAGTACTACTTGAATTATATCCCTATCCCTTTTCTAAAAATGCGAACAAGTTTTGCCCTATTCTATTCAATAGTTAATTGCATAGAAATATATTGTTCGATGACCATTATGGAACGTACATAATGGGAAAATCCCGATCCTTAAAGAGGATGCCCCTAATCTTCATGTGAAAATATGATCGGATATGAAAGCTGCCCAATTTATGGTCAGCTTTCTTTTTGTTCGAAAATTATTTCTTCTTTAATTTCTGTTTGCAATAATACAGTTTTTCCGAAGCGACGTTTGCATTCCGCGCGCACTTTTTCAAGGGCTAGTAGCTGAGTAGTGGCGGGAACTGTGACAATAGCTTGGCGAGGTTTTCGATTTTCTTCACAAAAGACACATTCCACAACATAATTAGAAATCATATTTTCATCCTTCCATTTTTAATTTCTAAGAAGGGATTGTCTATGAAGTTGATGTAACTTTTCGTCATTGTTTTATTATTTTCCTCTTTTTTTCAAGGGGAAAATAATAAAGAAGGCGAATTTTAGTAGGGGAGGGATGTTTATGGAGAGATGGATAGGTAGTGCAGCGGTATGTGTAAATGAAAAAAATGAAGTTTTAATGGTACTGCAGGGAAAAGAGGGAGAAGAAAAAAGGTGGTCTGTCCCAAGTGGAGGACTTGAAAAGGGAGAGACACTAGAAGAATGTTGTATCAGGGAAGTTTGGGAAGAAACAGGTTACAATGTGGAAGTTGTAAATAAAATATATGAAAAAGAGGGTATTACATACGGTGTTCCAGTGTATGTCCATTATTATTTTGTTAAACAAATAGGCGGTAATATGAAAATCCAAGATCCTGATGAGTTAATACATGAAATTGCTTGGAAAGGGATACATGAAGTTGAACAATTGTGTTTAGCTTTTCCAGAGGATTATGAATTGCTGTACCAATATATAAATAAAGAAGTAAGTATGTAAATACTTGCTTCTTTAATGTATCCAAGACAAGAAAAGCGGAACGATAACTAAACTAGCGCCTGCTGTTAAAAGCATGGATAAACTTGCAATTGTTCCTTCCACAGGACCGATTTCGAATGCTTTTGATGTACCGGTTCCATTTGCGCTCGTTCCTAACATAATACCTTTTGCGATTGCTGTTTTAATACGGCAAATACGTATGAGAGAAGGACCGAACAATGCTCCTGTTAAGGCAGTTAAAACGACAAATACAGCAGTTAATTGTGACATACCACCAATCATTTCTGAAATAGCCATTGCGATTGGTGTTGTTACGATATGTGGCGCTAAACTATGTTCTAGTGATGAATCAATTTGAAAATAATTTGCTAGTAGTGCTGAAGTAATGACTGATAAAAACGAACCGACAATGACATTAAGTAAGATAGCCATTCCATGTTTCTTTAGTAAATCAAAGTATTTATAGATTGGCCATGCAAAAGCAACTGTTGCGGGTTTTAATAATTCAGTTAACCAGTGACCACCAGATTCATATGTTTCATAAGGTGTATCTAATCCGAGCAATAAAGAAATTAAAATAATGGGACAGACGAGAAGAGGAGAAAGTAGACTCCAATTCCAGCGTTGATACATTTTTTTTGATATCCAATATGTGAATAGTGTTAATAGTAAACAAAGAAATCCGATCATTGCGTTGATCCTTTCCGCTTTAGTAGCAATTCTGTTAAAAGTCCTGTAACTAAGGTAACGCAAAGAGTGCTAATCATAATAATTAAAATGAGATCGATTCCATATTGTGTTAGTGTATCTCTGTAACGTATGACAGCGACTGCAGAAGGGATGAAAAATAAAATAAGTTCTTTTAATAAAAAATCTGCTCCGTCCTGTATCCATTCTTTTTTAACTAGGTTAAATTTTAATGAAATTAATAATAAAAAAATACCGATTATACTTCCTGGAACTGGGAGGTGTGCCTGTTTTGCAATCCATTCACCTGTCCAAGCGAAACAAAATAGTAATAAAATTTGTCCGCTTAACTTCCACCATTTCATACAGTAACCACCTCTTTCTTTTTTTACATAAAAATTGTAAAAAAGAATTAACAATTTCTACTATACGTTCATTCAAAATATTTGTCTAATATATAAATTATATGTTATTAATATATTAGACATATTAATCGAAAGTGAAAAGGGTGTCCAAAAATGGAATTACGGCATTTGCAATATTTTGTTGTTGTGGCAGAAGAGTTACACTTTGGACGGGCGGCTGCTCGTTTACAAATGACACAACCACCACTTAGTCAACAAATACAGCAATTAGAAAAAGAAATGGGAGTTACATTATTTTCAAGAACGAAAAGAAAGGTTGAACTAACAGAAGCAGGAGAAATGTTTTTAAAAGAAGTAAAAAAGGCGTTTGAACAAATTGAAAAAGCAGTAGAAGTTGCACAAAGTGCGCAAAGGGGAGAAGTAGGATCACTTTCAATTGGTTTTGTAGGTGCGGCGATATATGATATTTTACCATCAATTGTTAGGGAATATAGAAAAAAATTTCCGAGAGTGTCTGTTGCATTACATGAATTGTCAACACCAGATCAAGTTCATGCACTTCATGATAACCGTATCGATATTGGCTTTTTACGTCCACCAATTCCAACACAATTATTAGAATTAGAGCCAATTCAAAGGTTATCTTGCACCTTATGTTTACCAAAGGCACATCCACTTGCAGAGAAAGATGAAATACATATAGAAGATTTACGAGATGAGCCGTTTGTATTTATTACGAGACCAGTATGGCCAGCTTTGTATGATACAATTTTATCTCTTTGCAGAGAAGTTGGATTTAGTCCGCGTATTGTACAAGAAGCAACAGAGTATCAAACAGTTATGGGGCTTGTAGCAGCAGGGATTGGAATTACAGTAATACCCGTGTCGGCAAATAAGTTATATAAAACAGAAGTTGTATATAAAGAGTTATATGATTCTAATTTTGTTGCAGAAATGTCAGTGGCTTACAAAAAAATGAATAGTAATCCAGAGCTGCTAGAGTTTTTAAAAATTGCAAGAGAGAAGAAAAGAATAGAAGTAGAAGATGAGCAATAGTAGTAACAGAATATGGATTTAATTCAAATCCATAAAAGTACACCTTATTAAACAATAAAGCGGAAATGCAACTTAAGTTGCATTTCCGCTTTATTGTTCTTTTTTTAGCTCGATACTAAATAGATAAACGTGTTCATTTTCTTTTAAGAGTAGATCAATACCTGTTTCTTCATCAATGGTAGGAACGCTTACAGTTTCTTTACTGCTTTGGATTACAGCAGCTAAAGTTGTTTTTTGATTGTATTTTAAATTTTTTATAGATTGGATTGTAGTAGTTGCAGAGCTATTTACGCTTGGTGGCGCTTCTTCAGGAACAAGTGTTGAACCACCTTCAATATTCAGATACCACTGCCTTTTTTCTTGTATATCTTTATCGAATTGGAAATGTGGTGGTAAAAAAGAAAGCTTTACTTTCTTTTTTGAAAAATGTGAGGTAGCTATATTAGCAATTTCTTTTGTTTTTTTACCATTGTTATAATAATCAATTGTAGCATTTATTTCATCTTTATCATTTTTAAGAGTAACGTTATAAAACATGCTATTTCCTTCTTGAAAAGGAGTCATTTGTAAAATAGAAGCTTGCTCTTTTGTTAATTTGTATGGCTCAACAATGGCAACTTCATTGTTTTTTATTTGGCTACAACTTGTGAGTAATAATAAACACAAGATTGATAGTAATTTTATACGCATGCAATCTCCTCCTTTTTACAATTATATTCTAAATGTGATTTTTTATCATTTCGTTTTCTAGGACTAAAGACTTAGAAAAAATTCCGATTGTAGTGCGATGTTTAAAATGTCATATTTTTATACACTAGTAGTATAGAATGCGTATGTAATAAGGTAGGGGAAGAATTTTATGTCTTTATGTCGGTTAGCGAGAAAAAATATTAGAACATTTGCTACCAAAAGGATGAAGCAATTTATGTGGATTGCTATGAGTACTATGATTTTGTTTTTTATGATATCGTTACAATTTAATGAAGGAGCTATTTTGAAAGTAGGGGATGCATTTGTATTTCAAATGTATTTTTACACACTGTTTATTGTACTAATTTTCATATGTATTTTTACTACATATAAAATGATGTACTCCCTTTTGCTAGTGAGGAGAGAGGAGTTTACATCTTATGTAGCAGAAAATATAAAAAGAAAAGAAGTACTATGTTTATTATGTCAGGAGCAATTATTCATTTATGGAGCAGCATTTGTTTTCGGATTAATTAATGGGATGCTATTTTTGAAATTATTCACGGTTATCTTTATGAAAATCGCAGGGATACAAGGAGTAAATAGTGCGCCAATTACAATATATGCAGTTGTAATTATTAGTATAATTATGATGACTGTCGTTTTAATAACGATGATGCAATGTTATCGATTTGTTCGAAGTTTAAAAGATGAAAATTCGTTGCGATTAAAAGAAAGGGCATGAGAAATCATGCTTTTTTCTATTTTACACATAAAAATAATCATGTTACAGTGAAAAGACCTGACAAAGAATGGGAAGGAAAGGTTGTATAGAATGACAAATGAACAATCAATTGTAAAAGTCGATCGGTTAACGAAGCGAATCGGCTCAAAGACACTTGTACAAAATATTAGTTTTGAAGTGAAAAAAGGCGAGGTTGTCGGTTTACTCGGACCAAACGGTGCTGGAAAAACGACTTTAATGAGAATGATGGTTGGTATGATCCGTATGACAGAAGGTGAAGTATGGATTGATGGTCAATCTGTGAAACAGCAATTTGAAAAAACCGCTGCGAAAATTGGGGCGGTAATTGAGACACCCGAATTTTATCCTTTTTTGAGCGGGTATGAAAATTTAACATATTTCGGACGAATGAATGGTAATGTGACCGAAGAACGTATCGATGAAGTAGTGAAATTGTTAGGAATGGGACAAGTAATTAATCGTAAAGTAAAAGCATATTCACTCGGCATGAGACAACGTTTAGGAATCGCTCAGGCGCTTATTCACGATCCGGATGTGTTGGTACTAGATGAACCGACGAATGGATTAGACCCTAGTGGAATACATGAAATGAGAATGTACATAAAAAAAATTGCACACGAACAAGGAAAAGCTGTACTTGTATCGAGTCACTTACTTTCAGAAGTTGAATTAATGTGTGACAGAGTTATCATTATTCAGCACGGGGAATATGTGGCTACGCAAAATATTCAGTATATTCAAAGTGAAGAGATGGAGACGATCCGTATACGTGTAGATGATGCGAATAAAGCAGCGGAAATGTTAGGGCATGATGTTTTATTAAAGGATAATGAATTAATTATTAACGTAAAAGATGAAGAAATCCCAAATGTTATTCGTACATTGCTTGAGAAAAATATTCAAGTGTATCGTGTATATGAAGAAAGAAAAACGTTAGAAGAGCAATTTTTAGAATTAACAGGGGGAAAAGATATTGTTTAATTTAGTATATAACGAACTGTATAAAATATTTAAGCGGAAGCGAACGATTATTCCATTTGCGGTTATTGCAGTATTAATAATCGGATTAGGGTGGGTTACGGTAAAGTATTTTGAACCGGAAACAAAAGGATGGAAAGTAGATTATACAGAACGTACTGTAGAAATTGAGAAAAAGCTTGGCATGAAAAAAGAAGCTATTTTAGCAGAAAAATCAGGGGATGAGCTTGTAAAAGAATACCAGCTTAAGATGAAGCATTTAGATACGGATACAGCACCGGCAAGCAGTTCTCCACTTTCTTTCATGAGAGATACAGGTTTTATCGTATTTCCAATTTTGCTCCCATTTATCCTCGTGTATGCAAGTACAATTTTTGCGAATGAATATAGCTGGGGAACATATAAATTTTTAACAATCCGTCCGGCGAGTCGATTTAAAATTTTAACAGCAAAGTTTTTAGCAATCGTTATATTTGCAGCTTTATTGTTTATATTTAATATGATTTTCTCCGCTTTATGTGGACTTGTTATTTATAAATTCCAACAGCCTGCATGGAGTGAGTTTATTTTCCAAGATGGAAATATAATAAAACAAAATATTTTTGTGGAAGCAAGTAAATATTATGTTTTATCGTGGTTACCAACGGTTGTGTATGCATCGTTTGCATTTATGATTTCTGTGTTAACGAGATCTAGTGGAGGTGCAATTGGTATTTCACTATTCCTTGCTTTATCAGGCAATATTGCGTTATTAGCAGCCACTAGATATAACTGGGCGAAATATTTATTGCCAGCAAACACAGATTTATATAGTATTTCAAAGAATGGAAGTTTTATTGATGGAGTAACATTCCCGTTTGCATCATGTATGTTACTGCTTTATTTGTTCGTATTTTTATGTATTTCATATACTGTGTTTTTAAAACGTGATTTAACTTAATAAGAAAAGCCGTTCAGGGTGCTGAGATGCACTTTGAACGGCTTTTTTTATGAGAATTGTTTAAGTGCTCTTTCGGCTAGTAAAGCAAAGTATTCTGCACTTATAGGCAGTGCCTCTTCATTAATTGTAAAAGCAGGATGATGCCATTCATGTGTACCGCTCGTTCCCATAAAGACGAATGAACCTGGTATTTCCTGTTGGTAAAATGAGAAATCTTCTCCAGCCATTGACGGACTAGGCGAGATGATATTAAGATTCATCTTTGTGGCAACTTGAGTAGATAAGTCTGTAAGAGCTTTATCGTTGTGAACAGCAGGAGGACCTGAAAAAAAACGGAATTCCGTTTTTACACCTAATGCATCAGATACACCTTTAATAATACGCTCCATGAGTGCTGGGATCTTTTCACGTGTTTCAGCTTGGAACGTGCGAATAGTTCCTTCTAACGTAGCTTTTTCAGGAATCACGTTCCACGTATTTCCTGCATGAATATTTGTAACACTAACAACCGCATTATGAGATGAACTTATATTTCGGCTTACAATTGTTTGCAGTGCCATCACAATTTGAGAGGATGCGACAATAGGATCTACGCCAGCATCTGGTACAGCCGCGTGTGTACCAACTCCGTGAATTTCAATTTCAAATCGATCAACTCCAGCCATCAGTGGACCATCTTTAATGCCAATTGTACCTACTGGTAAATCAGGTTTATTATGCATGCCGAAAATCGCTTGCACATTACGTAAATGTCCAGCATCAATAACTTTGCAAGCGCCATTACTACTTTCTTCAGCTGGTTGGAATATGAAGCGAACCGTTCCATTTAGGGAAGATTCTCTTTCTTTTAATAAGAAAGCAGTACCTAAAATAGCAGCTGTATGAAAATCGTGTCCACAAGCATGCATTTTCCCTCGTACTTTAGATGCATAGGACAAATGTGTTTCTTCTTGAATAGGAAGGGCATCAATATCAGCACGAACTGCTACAATTGGTCCGTTTTTATTACCAGACACTTCAGCGATAATTCCTGTTTCTAAATTGGAATCAATGATAGTAATATTTTTTTCTTCTAACCAATTTTTTATTGCTTTTGTTGTTTCGAACTCTTCATATGATAGTTCTGGATACTCATGTAAATGTCGACGGATGGAAATAAGTTTTTCTTTTAGTTGATTTGAAATAGATACCATGTAGTATGCCTTCTTTCTTCAGCAAAATAGTTATCATAAGTATACAACAATAAAAGAGAGGATTCTCAAATGAAAATCCTCTCTCGTTTATCCCATAAAAGCCCGATTGGTTCAACTAATTAAAGTTTCACTTTATGCTGCGACTTTTTTATGCGTAGGATGTTTACGATAACGTCCACGCATTGCGTATGCAATTTGCGGGATTGCAATCCCAATTAATATAAGTGATACACCGAACCATTGTGAAGATAGTACAGCCTCTTTTAAAACGAATACGGACATAATTGTTGTAACTGGTAGTTCCGCTGCACCAAGAATAGTCGCTAAGCCAGAACCGATTTTTGGAATCCCGATTGTAAAGGCAATAGATGGAATGACGATACTAAATGTTCCTAATCCTAAACCGTATTTCCAAAGACCTTGAGAAATGGCACCATTAAAAATAAATGTTGGTGGGAATACAATCATGACTAAAGTTAAAGCACCAGTCATTAAGAGAACACCGCGCGGTAATGAAGGTACTTCAACAGCAACTTTTCCGCTCACGAAAATGTATGTTGCGAATGTAACAGCAGATAATAAACCTAAAATGATTCCAGTCGTATCGAAAGCACCTGCTGATTGTTCTAGTAAACCACTTGATAAAAATGTCCCTACAAGTAAGAAAATAACAGAAATAACTTTTTCTCTTGAAGGTAATGTTTTTGTTGCGACTGCTTCAATGATAATTCCGACCCAAACGAATTGGAATAAAAGAATAATTGCAATAGAAGCTGGTACAGTTTTTAATGAGGCATAATAAAAAATTCCGGTAAAACTTGCAGATGTTCCTGCAACGAATAAAAGTAATGCTTGCTTTAAAGGAACGCGATGTCTAGAAAATAGAAGTGTAGTAGCAAGCAAAATAATCCAACCGAACAAATATTGGCTGCCAATTACCTCTCCAAGTGAAAATCCTTCTGCATATGCAAGCTTAACAAAAATAGCTAAAATTCCATAACTACACGCTCCTAATAAAACTAAAAGAGAATAACGAAGCATGAAAAATTCCTCCCATCTATATGAAGTTGTTCCGTATCGAAAATATATAACTAGAGGGAAGTATACAAAATTAGAAATAAAGGGTCAAATGAAAGAAAAGTATGACATTTTATAGAATAATAATAAAAGTATGATATTTATGCATAATCTTGAAATTATTAATAGTAGAAGTATTATAAAATCAACTTTGCATTGTATAGAGACAGCATTTGAAAAAAATATTTTTTAAACAAATATGTAAATAGGCGTACTAGTAGCGTGCTAATTATTTGAGAAACTATGTTACCTTTGTTATGTTAATAACAATTAAAGGAGTTTCATAATGCATTTGAGTTTTTTCTATATAATAGAAGGAAATGAAAACGTTTTATTAGAAACTGTGAGGAAATATGTTTTTTCTTATTGCCACGTTGTAAAAGTGATTTCACGAATTGTTCATAGTATTTTTATGTGTTTTTGTTACAATATTTAGGGAGAGGAGTGGAATGATGCAAGATATTAGTATTTTTTTAGCGTTTGGCGCCGGGTTCTTATCATTTATTTCCCCATGTTGCTTACCGCTTTATCCGGCATTTTTATCGTACATAACAGGTATGTCGGTTTCTGAATTGAAAGAAGAAAATGCAATGCTTCGCAAAAGAAGTATGATACATACAGCGTTTTTCTTACTTGGATTTTCAATTATATTTATTGCAATTGGATTTGGTACAAGTTTTATTGGAGGAATCTTTACTGACTATAAAGATTTAATCAGACAGTTAGGTGGTATCTTTATCATCGTGTTCGGTTTAATTATTGTCGGGGTGTTTAAGCCGAAATTTTTAATGCAAGACCGTAAATTTACATTTAAAAATCGTCCAAGTGGCTATTTTGGATCAGTACTAATTGGATTAGCCTTTGCAGCAGGGTGGACGCCATGTACCGGACCAATTCTAGTGTCCGTAATTGGATTAGCAGCAACAAATCCAGAATCAGCAATGATATACATGATTGCTTACATACTTGGATTTGCTATCCCGTTTTTCGTACTGTCATTTTTTATTACGAAAATGTCTTGGATTAAAAGAAATAGTATGGCCTTCATGAAAGTCGGAGGATACATTATGATTGTTATGGGTGTCTTCCTATACTTTAACTGGATGACGAAAATTATCGTATATTTCTCAAGTTTATTTGGTGGTTTTACCGGTTTTTAGTATTATTCTGCGAAAATGTTGGAAATACTAACGGAAAAGCATATAATGAAAGTATATTTTGCATATAGCCACAAAAAAGGATGAGAAAATATGAACATAGTTGTTTTATCCAGTATCGTTGCTGTTTGTATGGCTGTCGGTGCGATGTTTATTCGTTTAAAAGCAGCTAAGAAACCTGCAACATTGAAAAAAATTATACTTCCACCATTTTTTATGAGTACGGGCGCATTGATGTATGTTTTTCCTGAATTTCGATTAACTCCAGCAGAAATGTTAGAAGCAATTGGTGTCGGTTTGATTTTCTCTATTTTTCTTATTAAAACATCTAAGTTTGAAATTAGAGGACAAGAGATTTATTTGAAGCGTTCAAAAGCCTTTGTTTTTATATTAATTGGATTACTTGTCGTGCGGATTGTATTTAAAACATACTTAAGCCAATCTCTTGATTTAGGACAACTTAGTGGCATGTTCTTCTTACTTGCGTTTGCGATGATTGTGTCATGGAGAATTGCAATGTATCGTTCCTTTACGAAATTACAGAAGGAAATGGAAAAAGAAGATGGTTTTTATAATGAAAAAGATATGAAGCTAACTTAAAAACTGTATATGTACTAAATAAAAAGACAGCGTTAAAGGCGCTGTCTTTTTTATCGAAAATAATATGGAGTTACTTTGCGAGTAAAGATTGATAGTTAGAATAATCAATCTTTTTTTCTTGTAGTTTTTTAATTAAAAATTTATGATCACGCTTTGGTGTGGCAATGATATATCCTTTAATAATTAAGTCTTGTGTAATTCGAGAGGCATTTTCTTGTAATGCAAGTTCCCCGATTTTTCCAGCGATCTTTGATTTTGCAACATCGCGAAATAGTTCTGGAACAGGGCTTACAAGCTCTTCTAACAATTGTTTTTGTTCGTCAGCCCATAAATGTCTCGTTTTATTTATGTAGTGTTCTTCCCAATCCAAAATGGACATGCCGTCTTCTTTTGGTAATCGTTTTAAAAATTTTCTGAACATAAAGTATCCACCGATAGACATAAGCCCTAATAAAATAACCGTCCATAATACAATGAACCAACTGAACCATCCTTCGAGCAAGCATATCCCCCCTTAATGATAGCGGTTTTCTTTTATTCATATTATATACAGTGAGATTCATAGAAAGCAAGAACGCTTGGTCATTTTGACCAAGCGTTATAGTTTAAACGAAGTATAGTTGTTCAACACATAAATTATTATTATCGTCTTCAACATACTCAATAATAAGTGTGCCAACTTTACGATCTTTATCTTCAGTTGTGAAAATAGAGTAAGAAGTAAAACGTGTTTTTGATAGGCCGCTTATATGTGTAGGTAAAGAAATGTAGTCGTTATCGCGGAAGAATTCCATCAGTTCAATATCCTCAAATTCTTTTCGGTCAACTTGTTTGTTTGTATAGCGGCGTTGAAGTTGTTTTAAAGACTCATTCCAAGAAATTGCTTTTGTGTCGTATACCATTGTTCTATCTCCTTACTGTATGTAATCATTAAGAACATACGTTCTAATCTAGTATACTCTTTTTATTCGAAAAGGGAAAGCAAAAAATAATGTAAGCTTGGATTTCCAAGCTTACATTATTGATGCGTCCGTCATAATCTCTATTTTTTATTATAAGTTAGATAGGAATAAGAAACAAGATGATATATATAATGTTGAGAGTTTTAAAAATTCTGTATATTATAGGTGTACTAAAGTGTAAGGGAATGAGAGGTATGGTATACGTAATTTCACTGCAAGGGCCGATGGCTAGCGGAAAAACAACATTGGCTAAAAGGTTAGAGAGATGTGGGCTTTCGGTTATATATGAAAATCCTTATCCAATTGTAGAAAAGCGAAAGCGATTAAATTTGGATATGAATTCAAAAGAAGGGTTTATCATAAATCAAAAAATGTTTATTGAAGCAAAAATTAAGGAGTTTCAAAATGTGAAAGATTCAGTCGTAATTTTTGATCGCGGACCAGAAGATATTGAGTTTTTTACACTCTTTTATCCAACGATTATAGGGGAAGAGTGGGATATAGAAGCTGAATTGAAAGATGAATTATATGAATTAAGAGAATGCCGTTCGGATGCGATTTTTTACTTAGATGTTACGAAGAAGAATGTATATGATAGAAAAAATAATGATAGAACAAGAAACAGAAGTACGTTTGAGGAGCAATTTAAATTAGTAGAAACTGAAAAAGACTGGTATAAACAATTTCCTGTAACTTATGTGGACACGAATAGATTAACAGTGGACGATTTAGAGGTATATTTTATGGACTGGTTAAAGGAGAGAGAGCTATGAAAAAAATACTTTTACTTGTATACCCAACATTTGCAGAGTTTGAAATAACAGTAGCAACGGCATTGCTGAAGAATAAATTTGAAATCATTACAGCGGGCTTAACAAAAGAATTGATTATAAGTGAAACAGGTTTGCAAGTGCAACCACATATAGAATTAAGGGAAGTGCATGTAGAAGAATATGAGGGAATTATTATTCCAGGCGGGGATGCGATACATATGAAGGATGCAGAAGGACTCTTTTCAGTCATTCGCCAATTTCACGAACAAGAAAAATTAGTAGCTGCTATTTGCGCTGGACCGTATGCGCTAGCAAAAGCAGGCTTATTCAAAGAAATCTCGTATACAGTGACCATAGATTATCAAAAACTTGATTGTTTTCCAGTAGAAAATTTTGTGTATAAAGAAGTTGTGCAACACTCAAATATTATTACAGCACAAGGACATGCATTTGTACCATTCGGAATAGCGATTGCCTCTTACTTTGGGATAGCGAACGAACATAATACAAATTTTTATGGCGGTAAGGGTAATGTGATGATGGAGAAACTTTTATCTGAAAATGTATAAAAGCTAGCGAATGCTAGCTTTTTTCTTTTTTACACCGATAAATAACTAAAGTTTTCGGATCGCGCCATATACCGTTATGAAGTGATAATTCATTTTCTACTTCTTCTTTTAGCCATACCTTCATTTCCGCGTGAAGAAGTGTATTATCAGGTATATTTAGCGACGGAAACATGCTAGAAATATAGTTTACTATTGGGGTAGAATGATGAAAAACGAGCGCATTATGAATAACTGTTTCTTCAACCGTTGGAAAAACGGATTGTAATATCTCTTTACCATTTTCTAAACAAAATGGAGTGACTGATGATGTTGTTTTCGGTAAATCAAATGCGTCTAACATGCGGTTACACATTTCAACTATACGAGGTAATGTAACACTAGAATTTGTTGTAGCTAAAAGTGAGCCGCCGGGACGAATTACTTTATGGAATCCTTGAATTGTTTTTTCAACATCTTTCATGTGATATAACATATGTCTTGCGATTATTAGGTCATAATAATTTGTTTTGAAAGGGAGTTTACTAGCATCCCCTCGTTTCCATTCTATTAAGTTATTCGTCTTAGCAGCTTCAGCAAGCATAGCTTCGGATTGATCCAACCCGGTTAATAGGCCTTTATGACCATTTGTTTGTAAAAGGGAAAGGAATTTTCCGCTAGCGCACCCAACCTCTAATATGCTTTCTTCCCCTTGAAGTTGTAAATGTTCAATAACGATTTCATCTAAATTCACTTGTTTTTCTTCGTAATGTTTATGCGTATCGATACGTGTTTGTAAATTGTTACTGACGCTATATTGCCTTTTTACATCATTCATTTTTTCATATTCCACTTTCGTACAAAATTGTTGGATCGCATGTGTTAATACATCCGTTTTCTTTAAACCTTCGTAATGGAGTGCAGCTTCAAACCTTGCAAGTAATTTTTCTTCAATTCGAAAATGAATATCTTTTCGCTTCGTCATTGAAATCTCGCCCCTTTGCATCTGTTAGTGAGACTATAGCATGCTTGGAAAAATTGTGTAAATAATTTGTGTACACAAATGGAGGGGATGAAAAAAATGTTTGAATGTGAGTTTAAACTATTGACGATTTAACCGTTTTCATATATTCTTAAATTAAGTAATATTCAAATAATTCAAAAGAAATGAGAGAGTCACATGCTTCTTCAAGGAACACATCGAATTGGTCGTATGGCCATGCTGTTGGCACTTGCGGATGAAAATGAAAGTCCTGTATTATCCATTCCGAAAGGTTGGAAGTATTGTACGGGGAAAGTGGGTTCGATGAATTCGCAAAAGGTTGTCGCAGCAATGGAAACAGCGGCTAAGAGCAACCAAGTTATTGAAACAGATGTTTACAGAGAAACACATGCACTTTATCATGCAATTATGGAAGCTTTGTACGGAGTGACAAGAGGTCAAATTCAGTTAGCAGACGTTCTTCGTACAGTAGGACTTCGGTTTGCGATTGTGCGCGGTACACCATACGACGGAAAAAAAGAAGGCGAATGGGTTGCTGTTGCATTATATGGAACGATTGGTGCACCTGTAAAAGGATCTGAGCATGAGGCGATTGGTTTAGGAATTAATCACATATGATTTGCCCATAGTCTATTAGTTAGAAGGGGGCCTTACTTTTTTAGGACAGAAGTCTGTCTTAAAAAGATAAGGTCCCCTTTTGCCTTTTTAAGGAGGAAAAATGATGATTACGTTAACAGGACATACATTGACAGTTGAAGAAATGAAGAGGTTATTACTTGAAGGAGAAGGTGTAACAGCTTGTCCAACTAGTATGCAAAAGGTAGCAGAATGCCGCGAAGTAGTTGAGAAAATCGTAGAAGACGAAAAAGTCGTTTACGGTATTACAACTGGATTTGGAAAGTTTAGTGATGTGCTAATTCAAAAAGAAGATGTGAAGGCACTTCAGCATAATTTAATTCAGTCACATGCATGTGGGATAGGCGATCCATTCCCAGAAGAAGTATCACGCGGTATGTTAATTTTACGAGCGAACACGATGCTTAAAGGAGTATCTGGTGTTAGACCGCTCGTTGTAAATATGCTTCTTGAGTTTGTAAACCGTAAGATTCACCCAGTCGTTCCGCAACAAGGTTCACTTGGTGCGAGTGGAGATTTGGCACCTTTATCTCATCTTGCGCTCGTATTATTAGGCGAAGGTGAAGTGTTCTATAAGGGGAAACGCGTTCATGCAATGGTTGCTCTTACAGAAGAAGGGCTTGAGCCAATTGAACTTGAAGCGAAAGAAGGTCTTGCATTAATTAATGGTACGCAGGCGATGACAGCGCAAGGAGTTCTTTCTTATATAGAAGCAGAAGCAACGGCGTATCAAGCTGAACTAATTGCTTCGATGACAATTGAAGGGTTACAAGGCATTATTGATGCATTTGATGAAAATGTTCATAAAGCACGTGGTTATAAAGAGCAAGTGGATGTAGCAAGCAGAATTCGTGACATTCTTCATGATAGTAAGTTAACAACAAAACAAGGAGAACTACGTGTACAGGATGCCTATTCACTTCGTTGTATCCCGCAAGTACACGGTGCTTCTTGGCAAGTTTTGAATTATGTGAAAGAAAAATTAGAAATTGAAATGAATGCCGCAACAGATAATCCGCTAATCTTTGATGGCGGGGAAAAAGTAATTTCAGGTGGTAATTTCCATGGTCAACCGATTGCGTTTGCGATGGACTTCTTAAAAGTAGGAATGGCGGAACTTGCAAATATTTCGGAGCGCCGTATTGAGCGTTTAGTAAATCCGCAATTAAATGATTTACCACCATTTTTAAGTCCAGAACCAGGACTGCAGTCAGGTGCAATGATTATGCAGTATGCTGCAGCGTCACTTGTTTCTGAAAATAAAACGTTAGCACATCCGGCGAGTGTAGATTCAATTCCGTCTTCTGCTAACCAAGAAGATCATGTAAGTATGGGAACAATCGCTTCACGCCATGCTCATCAGATCATTCAAAATGCAAGACGTGTTCTTTCAATTGAGATGATTTGTGCAATGCAAGCAGCAGAATATCGTGGTATTGAAAATATGAGTACAGTGACGAAGAGCTTCTACCATCAAGGTCGTCAGCAAGTGCCATCTATTAAAAATGACCGTATATTCTCAACGGATATTGAAAATATTGCGCATTGGTTAAAAACGAATTATTCAATAAAAGAAAGATTAGATGTAAACGCAGCACTATAAAATGAGAAAAGGGAGAGATTGAAATGGAAAAAGTACAACAAACAATTCGCGCGCCAAGAGGTACAGAGTTACAAACGAAAGGTTGGGTGCAAGAAGCAGCACTTCGAATGTTAATGAACAATTTAGATCCTGAGGTAGCTGAAAAACCAGAAGAATTAGTTGTATATGGTGGAATTGGCCGTGCAGCTCGTAACTGGGAAAGCTACAATGCAATCGTAGATTCATTAAAAACGTTAGAAAGCGATGAAACGTTACTTGTTCAATCAGGAAAACCAGTTGCCATTTTTAAATCACATGAAGACGCGCCGCGTGT
This sequence comes from Bacillus sp. MYb78, assembly GCF_002975115.1. NCBI lineage: Bacteria > Bacillati > Bacillota > Bacilli > Caryophanales > Bacillaceae > Bacillus > Bacillus sp. MYb78. The sequence goes on along the minus strand of NZ_PCOB01000024.1, from coordinate 63,964 downwards.
TCTGTTAGCGAATTCAAACTTAGTACCAAAATGGGCGAATTGGGATCACTTCCGAGAACTAGAGAAAAAAGGACTTATGATGTACGGACAAATGACAGCTGGTAGCTGGATTTACATTGGAACACAAGGGATTCTACAAGGAACATATGAAACATTTGGTGAAGCAGCTCGTCAACATTTCGATGGTTCATTAAAAGGTACATTAACACTTACTGCTGGCTTAGGTGGTATGGGTGGTGCACAACCTCTTGCTGTAACGATGAATGGCGGTGTTGTCATTGCTATTGATGTAGATAAGCGTAGTATCGATCGTCGTATTGAAAAGAGATATTGTGATAAGTATACAGAATCATTAGAAGAAGCATTGGCTATTGCAAACGAGTATAAAGAGAAGAAAGAGCCTATTTCAATTGGATTATTAGGCAATGCAGCAGAAATTTTACCTGAGTTAGTAGATCGTAATATTATCCCTGACTTAGTTACGGATCAAACATCTGCTCATGACCCATTAAACGGTTATATTCCAGTAGGTTATACGTTAGAAGAGGCAGCGAAACTTCGTGAAGAAGACCCAGAACGTTACGTACAATTATCAAAAGAAAGCATGACAAAACATGTAGAAGCAATGCTTGCAATGCAAGAAAAAGGCGCAATTACATTTGATTATGGAAATAACATTCGTCAAGTTGCTTTCGATGAAGGCTTGAAAAATGCATTCGATTTCCCAGGATTCGTTCCAGCGTTTATTCGTCCATTATTCTGTGAAGGAAAAGGACCGTTCCGCTGGGTAGCACTTTCTGGTGATCCAGAAGATATTTATAAAACAGACGAAGTAATTTTACGCGAATTCGCTGACAATGAGCATTTATGTAACTGGATTCGTATGGCACGTCAACAAGTGGAGTTTCAAGGGCTTCCATCACGTATTTGTTGGTTAGGTTACGGTGAGCGTGCGAAGTTTGGCCGCATCATTAATGAAATGGTGGCAAATGGTGAATTATCAGCACCAATCGTAATCGGTCGTGACCATTTAGATTGCGGATCAGTAGCATCTCCAAACCGTGAAACAGAAGCGATGAAAGACGGTAGTGATGCAGTAGCAGACTGGCCAATTTTAAATGCATTAATTAACAGTGTAAACGGTGCAAGCTGGGTGTCTGTTCACCACGGTGGCGGCGTTGGTATGGGTTATTCACTTCACGCTGGAATGGTTATCGTTGCAGATGGAACAGAAGCAGCAGCAAAACGTATTGAGCGCGTATTAACTTCTGACCCTGGTATGGGTGTTGTTCGTCACGTGGATGCTGGATATGACTTAGCTGTGGAAACTGCGAAAGAAAAAGGCGTTAACATTCCAATGATGAAATAAGGAGGAGAAAACATGCTGGACACTTTACTAATAAATATTGGTCAATTACTAACAATGGATCAAGAAGATGGCTTGTTAAGACGGGAAGCGATGAACACGCTTCCTGTTATCGAAAACGGTGCGGTTGGAATTGAAAACGATGTAATTACTTTCGTTGGAACAGTGGAAGAAGCGAAAGGACTTCAGGCGAAAGAAGTTATTGATTGCGGCGGGAAAATGGTTTCTCCTGGTCTTGTCGACCCGCATACTCATCTTGTATTTGGTGGATCTCGCGAAAATGAAATCGCACTAAAATTACAAGGAGTTCCGTACTTAGAAATTTTAGAACAAGGCGGAGGCATTCTTTCGACTGTAAATGCAACGAAACAAGCATCGAAAGAAGAACTTGTTCAAAAAGCGAAATTCCATTTAGACCGTATGTTATCTTTCGGAGTTACAACTGTAGAAGCGAAGAGTGGTTACGGATTAGATGATGAGACGGAATGGAAACAATTAGAGGCAACTGCACAATTACAAAAAGAGCATCCGATCGATTTAGTTTCCACATTTTTAGGTGCTCATGCAGTTCCGAAAGAATATAAAGGTAGATCGAAAGAATTTTTACAATGGATGTTAGACCTACTACCAGAAATGAAAGAGAAGCAATTAGCGGAATTCGTTGATATTTTCTGTGAAACAGGTGTGTTCTCTGTCGAAGAGTCAAAAGAGTTTTTATTAAAAGCGAAAGAGCTTGGCTTTGATGTGAAAATTCATGCAGATGAAATCGACCCTCTTGGTGGTGCGGAAGCAGCGGCAGAAATCGGTGCAGCATCAGCAGACCATTTAGTTGGCGCTTCTGATAAAGGAATTGAAATGCTTGCAAACTCTAATACAGTAGCCACTTTATTACCAGGAACAACTTTCTATTTAAATAAAGAAAGTTTTGCTCGCGGTCGTAAAATGATTGATGAAGGTGTTGCAGTTGCGTTAGCTACAGACTTTAACCCAGGTAGCTGTCCAACTGAAAATATTCAGCTTATTATGAGCATTGCGATGCTAAAACTGAAAATGACACCAGAAGAAGTTTGGAATGCTGTAACGGTTAACTCATCATATGCCATTAACCGTGGTGATGTAGCTGGGAAAATTAGAGTTGGTCGTAAGGCAGATTTAGTTTTATGGGATGCTTACAATTATGCTTACGTACCGTATCATTACGGCGTAAGTCATGTGAATACAGTATGGAAGAATGGTAATATTGCATATACAAGAGGTGAACAATCGTGGAGCACGGCCACTATTTAAAGAAAAATGCAAAGTTTATTGATCGTGAAGTGACAAAATGGAGTGAGATGATTAAAGATTGGGAGGAAGGCGTAGAAATATTCGGTGCTGCTTTAATTGGAGCACCCCTTTCTAAACCATCTATTAGTCATTCAGGAGCAAGTTTTGCTCCAAAAACAATTCGAGCGATGTTAGATGCATACAGCACATATGCAATTACAGAAGAACACGATATGAAAGAAAGTGTCTTATATGATTGCGGCGATATTACGATGCATGTGACGGATATAAAAGAAAGTCATAACCGAATTGCGAAAACAGTTGGTCATGTAACGAAAGTAAATCCGAACATGATACCAATCGTTCTTGGTGGTGACCACTCGATTAGTTTTCCGAGTATAACAGGCTTTGCAAACAGTAAAGGAAAGGTCGGGATTATTCAATTTGATGCTCATCATGATTTACGTAATTTAGATGATGGAGGCCCGTCAAATGGTACACCATTCCGTAGTTTACTAGAAAATGATGTCATTACAGGGAAACAACTTGTTCAAATTGGAATTCGTAATTTTGCTAACGCACGTACGTACCATGAATATGCAATAGAGCATGGCGTAACAGTGTATACAATGAAAGACGTACGAGAGCGAGAAATAAAAGATATTATCACGGAAAGTATTGAAGTGTTAAGAAAACAAGGTGTGACTTCTATTTATATTTCTCTTGATATGGATGTACTAGACCAAGCGTTTGCACCAGGTTGTCCAGCAATTGGGCCAGGTGGAATGGATAGTACGACTTTACTAGATGCGATTGAATTCCTTGGTAAAGAACCGCTCGTTCAAGGGATGGATATAGTAGAGATTGATCCAACTCTTGATTTCAGGGATATGACGAGTAGAGTAGCAGCGCAAGTGATTATGAGTTTTCTTTTAGCGAGGGAAATAGTTAGTAAGCAGGTTAGTATATAGACGGAAAAGTAGATCTTTATCTATGCCTTATCAAAAACACATTACTACTCAAATGTAGTAATGTGTTTTTATGTTAAAAGAGAATGAATGTGGGTGCAACCGTTAATAAAATTGCGGGTTTTTATAGTGTGTTATGTAAATTTAATTTCTTGCTTTTGAAGTATTGACGCGTAAAATAATTTTATGATAAAATAAAAATTTTGCTAAAAAACTAAAAGTGTGTTAAGCTTGAGAAGGTTACCATATATGGAGGTGGATTATTTGTTTCAAATTGGCGATAACATTGTTTATCCAATGCAGGGAGCAGGTATAATTAAAGCCATAGAAGAGAAGGAAGTCTCAGGAGAAAAACAACAGTATTATGTTATAAAAATGTCGGCTAGTAATATGGAACTAATGATTCCAGCAGGGAGAATATTGAATTCGAATATACGACCAGTGACGGATATAACCGCATTAGCACACATAATGGATATTTTTCAACATGGGGAATCAGATAGATTACTTACGTGGAAACAAAGGTATAAATTGAACACTGATAAAATAAAGACGGGTAAAATGCAAGAAGGTGCTGAAGTTGTGCGCGATTTAATGCGTATACAGAAAGAAAAAGCACTTAATGCAAGCGAAAAGAAGATGTTAGATAACGCATATGAATTTTTGATTAGTGAACTGGGATTAATTGAAGGTATCACAGAAAATCAGATAAAAAGCTTTTGTTAAGGTTCATTACAAATAATGTATTATATCCCAAAAAAGATCTTGAATTTTTTGGGAACATAATTATAGAAAATTTATCATTTCAAAGACATTCAACTCTTTCAAACCACTTTTAGAGCATTACCTCTATTGTTATTACTACAATCAAATCCATTTTTATTTTTTAATTTCATTTATGAATGTTCGAAGTTTAATTGAATACTTCGATAAAATAGTTACTTGATTTTTGCAATCCTGATTCACACTGGCACGGACGAGGAGCCGTAAGGATGAAAGAGAGGTAGGGCTTTCATTGTTTTAGGTATATAAGTTATTATTTTTAGAAGAATACTGAACCATATTCACTTCTATTGATAAGGTATTTTTTATATTAAAGAGATAAACGAATTGACAGCCATATATGGTCAACAAAAAAGGTTTCCTTCTAAGGAAACCTTTTTTAATATTATTTATAGTATTTTATTTTTTTGATATTCGAATTTTTTATTGTAAAGTCGTAAAAATTGACGTTACTATCTAAAAGTAAGTATGATGCGATTATAGTAAGATTTTTTAGGGGGAAGAAAAATGACAAGTTCAAGTAATAAAGCAGCGAGTATTTATGAAGGAACAAATGTAAATGCTGGGGGATTTTTTGAAAACGTTGAAGAAACAAAGTTGTTTGATCCAATTCAAATTGGAGCTTGGTCTCTTCGTAATCGTATAGCGATGGCACCGATGACAAGATGCTTTGCAGATAATGAAACTGGAGTAGTTGGTGCGGATGTAGTGGAGTACTACAGAAAACGTGCTGCGGATGGAATTGGACTAATTATTACAGAAGGAATTGTCATTAGTCCGAGAGCAAAAGGAAACCCAGGAGTACCAGGTATTTATACACAAGAACAAATCGATTCTTGGAAACCTGTTACAGAGGCAGTACATAAAGAAGGCGGGACGATTATTGCTCAAATATGGCATGTTGGGCGTATGAGTCATCATGAAATAATTGGTGGTCAAATGCCACAAGCACCGTCGGCTATCGCTGCAGAGGGAAATGTTCCACGCTTTCGTAAACCGTTTGATACGCCAGAAGCAATGACGTTAGAAGAAATACAAGAAGTGATCGGTCAATACGCACAAGCTGCGAAAAATGCGATCGAAGCTGGATTTGATGGAGTAGAAATTCACGGTGCACACGGATATTTAATCGATCAATTTACGTATGAGTTTGCGAATAAGCGAACAGATAAATATGGCGGTAATTTAAAACAAAGGTTAACGTTTATGAAAGAAGTAACGGCGGCTGTAATAGAAGCTGTTGGAGCTAATAAAACACTTCTTCGTTTCTCTGCTTTCAAAGGTGATAATCCTACTTATATGTGGGAAAACCCTGAGTTTGCAATTGAAACGTTCATAAATATGTTTACAGAGGTTGGATTAACGATGATCCATCCTTCAACGATGAATTATACCCAAGAGATTGCTGACGGAAAGAATTTTCATCAACTAGTAAGAAAATATTGGGATGGTACGATTGTTGGGGTTGGTAATTTAAATCCGAAAGAGGCCGAAGAAGCGTTGCAAGAAGGAACGATTGATGTAGCGGCATTCGGAAGACCGTTAATTGCTAATCCAGACTTTGTTCATCGAATTAAACACGCTGAAAGTTTAGTTGAATATGACGCGAAAGAGCATCTTGCTACGTTAGTATGAATAAAGATAAAAGGAGAACACATCTAGTGTTCTCCTTTTATTATGGAATTTCATAGGGGGAAGCGGGATGAGTGAAACGCTACTCGTTATTATTAGTATATTACTATTTTTAATGTTGCTTTTAATCGTCTTTTTTATCATTACATTTTTTATAAAAAAACGAACACATCATTCTATTTTAAAATTACATCCGTACTTAGGAAGAATGCGCTACTTACTGGAAAAGATAGGGCCTGAATTTCGACAATATTGGTTTGATCATGATACGGATGGAAAGCCTTTCTCACGTTATGATTTTCAAAGTGTTATGTTTTTAGCGAAATATCGCTCTGAAATACTTGGTTTTGGATCAAAACGAGATTTTGAAGCTTCTGGATATTATATTGCTAATACATTATTTCCGATATTAACGGAGGAATTAAGTGTGAATCTCACGCAAGAGCGAGAGGGTAAAAAGTACGTGATTCATAAAGAAGGGTTATTTTCAAGAAGAGAAAAATTGACAGCGGATACAACGAATCTTTGGCTGTACGAAGAAGATGATGCAATTATAGTCGGTGAGAACCGTAAATATCCGTGGAAGCTACATGGCATGTTTGGTGCATCTGCGACTTCTTATGGTGCGATTGGAGAAAATTATATTTTAGCGAGTGGTCTTGGAGCAAAAATGGCAGGCGGATCGTGGATTAATACGGGTGAAGGTGGCGTTATTCCAGAACATTTACATACAGGAGCGAATATCGTTGCGCAAATTGGTCCAGGGTTATTTGGATACCGTGATGAAGACGGTAATTTTTCAATGGGAAAATTCATGGAGAAAGTGAAAGAAAGTAATATTAGAGCATTCGAATTGAAATTTGGGCAAGGTGCTAAAATACGTGGTGGTCATTTAGAGGGGCAAAAAGTAAATGAGAAAATTGCGTTTGTTCGCAACGTCCGAAAGGGAGAGACGATTAATTCACCGAATCGATTTTCATTTTTAAAGAATGCAGCGGATACACTTTATTTTATTCAACAGTTGCAAGAAAGCGGCGGTAAACCAGTTGGAATGAAAATTGTAATTGGTCAGCAGAAGCCTTTGGAAGATTTAATAAAAACAATGAAAGAACTAAACATTTATCCAGATTTTATTACAATAGACGGTTCAGAAGGCGGATCAGGGGCAACGTATAAATCGATGGCAGATTGTATGGGACTGCCGCTTATTCCAGCATTACTTACATTTATCGATACAGCAAACCATTATGGTGTCCGTAACAAGTTTAAAGTATTTGCATCGGGTAAATTAATCACACCAGATAAAGTGGCGATTGCTTTAGCGATTGGGGCGGATGCTGTAAGTTCAGCCCGCGGATTTATGATGGCAAGCGGCTGTATTATGGCCCTTCAATGTAATTCTGGCCAATGTCCATCTGGTGTAGCCACGACGAATCCGCATTATCAAAAAGCGTTAGATCCGTATGAGAAGAAGTGGCGAGTCATGAATTATATTATTAGTATGAGATATAGTTTATTTTCATTAGCAGCGGCAGCGGGAGTGAAGAGCCCGCGCCATTTAACTAGAGAGCATATTGTGTTTAAAGACGAGGTGGGGAGAGTAGTTCCTCTTTCGGAATTGTTTCCTACTAGTAAATAGAAGATGAGCTATGCTTAAATAGAGTTAAAAGTCATACATTTGTATGGCTTTTTTATTTTCTGAATATTATTACTTTAATTTCTTAAAAAATCATTGTAATCCACTGGGATAAAGGCGTTTATAAAGGTTTTCACATGTAATGAAAAGTGCTCGTTCACTTGAAAGAACAAAAAATGTTTGTTAAGGTAGGGAACCATAAGCGAAAACAAGAAAATAGAAAAAGTCATTTTTCGAAATTTTGAATGGCTTATGGAATAAGGGAGAGATTTGGTGAAGATTGAAATTATGGTTTCGCTTGCTATTTATATGGCAGGTATGTTGTATATCGGATATTGGTCTTATAAGAAGACATCCGATTTATCAGATTATATGTTAGGTGGAAGGGGACTCGGTCCAGCAGTTACAGCTTTATCAGCTGGTGCTTCTGACATGAGTGGTTGGATGCTAATGGGATTACCTGGTGCGATGTATGCAACAGGATTATCAAGTGTATGGATTGCGATAGGTTTATTAATAGGTGCTTATGCAAACTATTTAATCATTGCCCCACGTTTACGAACGTATACAGAAGTGGCAAATGATTCAATTACGATTCCAGACTTTTTAGAGAATCGGTTTAAAGATCGTACGAAAATACTTCGTTTTGTCTCCGCTATCGTCATTTTAGTATTTTTCACATTCTATGCGTCGGCTGGTTTAGTTTCAGGTGGACGTTTGTTTGAAAATTCTTTCAACCTAGATTATAAAATTGGTTTATTTGTAACAGTGGGTGTCGTTGTTGCGTATACACTATTCGGTGGCTTTCTAGCCGTAAGCTGGACGGACTTTGTACAAGGTTGTATTATGTTTATTGCGCTTGTACTAGTGCCAATTGTTGCTTTTACGGATGTCGGTGGTGTAACAGAAACATTTAATACGATTAAACAAGTCGATGCATCGCATTTAGATATGTTTAAAGGGACCACAATACTTGGCATTATTTCATTTTTAGCATGGGGACTTGGGTATTTTGGTCAACCGCATATTATTGTCCGTTTTATGGCAATCACCTCTATTAAAGATTTAAAGACTTCTCGTAGAATCGGTGTCGGTTGGATGACAATTTCAATTATAGGTGCAATGCTTACTGGTCTAATTGGTATCGCTTATTATGCTAAAAATAATGCGACATTGCAAGACCCAGAAATGGTCTTTGTAACATTCTCCAATATTTTATTCCATCCGTACATTACAGGATTTTTATTATCAGCTATTTTGGCTTCGATTATGAGTAGTATTTCCTCACAATTACTTGTTATTTCAAGTGCAGTAACGGAAGACTTCTATAAAACATTTTTCCGTCGTAATGCAAGTGACAAAGAACTTGTATTTATCGGTAGATTGTCAGTATTAGTAGTAGCTATGATCGCAGTTGTTTTAGCGTATCATCCAAGTGATACAATTTTAACACTTGTAGGTTATGCTTGGGCTGGATTTGGTTCAGCGTTCGGACCAGTCATTTTATTAAGTTTATATTGGAAAAGGACGAATAAATGGGGCGTTCTTGCAGGTATGATTGTTGGTGCAGTAGTTGTTATAGCATGGGTACAAATTCCAAGTTTAAAAGCAATTATGTATGAAATGGTACCTGGATTCTTCTGTAGTTTATTAACTGTTATCGTTGTAAGTTTATTAACGAAAGAACCCGTTAAGGCAGTTCATCGTGAATTTAATGAGATGGAAGCAATATTGGAAGAAGAAACGAAATGATTAGCGAAGAGAGTAAACGAAACTGGCGTTTACTCTCTTTTTATTTAAAATGAAAATAAGGAACTTATTGACAACTAAAAGTAAGTAACTTATAATAAATTTGAGTTCAAGTTAATTTGTACTTTGAATAAAGCTTTCAAATGGAGTAAATATTTTTCGGAAATTATCTCGAATTTGAGATGAATTGACAAGCTGGAAGTTAATGTGTAATTTTGTAATCGATATCTCGAATTCGAGATAAAATTATAATGACGGATTTTACTTTGTAGCATGGACAAAATGAATAATGAATTTAAATGTAAAAGAATTTTTATAATGAAATAAAAAAGGAGTGGAAGAAATGGAAAAGAAAACAATGGGAATCCATCACATTACAGCGATTGTAGGGCATCCACAAGAAAATGTAGACTTTTATGCTGGTGTATTAGGGTTACGTTTAGTGAAACAAACAGTGAATTTTGATGATCCAGGTACGTACCATCTTTATTTTGGAAATGAAGGAGGAAAACCTGGAACAATTATTACGTTTTTCCCATGGGCAGGTGCTCGTCAAGGTATTATTGGGGATGGTCAAGTAGGAATTACGTCTTACGTTGTACCAAAAGGTGCAATGGAGTTTTGGGAAAATAGATTAGAAAAATTCGATGTTTCGTATACGAAAATGACTCGTTTTGGAGAGCAGTATTTAGAATTTGATGATCCGCATGGTTTGCATATAGAATTAGTTGAAAGAGAAGCAGGCGAATTAAATAATTGGAGTTTTGGAGAAGTTACACCAGAAGTAGCAATTAAAGGGTTTGGAGGTGCTGTTCTTTTATCTGCACAGCCTCAAAAAACAGCTGAATTGTTAGAACATATTATGGGTCTTGAGAAAATTGGAGAAGAGGGTGAATTTGTTCGATTCCGTTCTTCTGCTGATATTGGAAATATTATTGATTTGAAATTATCAACAATCGGTCGTGGCCAAATGGGCGTTGGTACAGTTCATCATATAGCTTGGAGAGCGATTGACGATGCTGATCAGCTAGACTGGAAAGAGCATGTGTCGCGTTTTGGATATCACGTAACTCCTGTACAAGATCGAAATTATTTTAACGCGATTTATTTTAGAGAACATGGTGAAATCTTATTTGAAATTGCAACAGATCCTCCTGGTTTCGCTCATGATGAATCGTTAGAGACGATGGGTGAGGAATTAAAGTTACCGGAACAATATGAACAACATAGAAAACAGATTGAACAAACGCTTTTACCATTTGAAGTGAGAAATTTAGATTAAAGTGATTGAAGGGGGAACAGGATTATGATGAAACATGTTTTTCAAAAAGGAAAAGATACGTCAAAACCAGTGTTGTTATTACTTCATGGCACAGGTGGTAATGAATTAGATTTACTACCACTTGCAGAAATAATTGATCCGGAAGCGTCGGTATTAAGCGTTAGGGGAAATGTGTTAGAGAATGGGATGCCGCGTTTCTTCCGCCGATTAGCAGAGGGCATTTTTGATGAAGAGGATTTAATTTTCCGTACGAAGGAATTAAGTGAATTTTTAGATGAAGCGGCTAAAGAATATAAATTCGATAGAAATAACATTGTAGCTATCGGTTATTCGAATGGGGCAAATATCGCAGCAAGCTTATTATTCCATTACGAAAATGCATTAAAAGGTGCTGTGCTTCATCACCCAATGGTACCTAGAAGAGGAATGCAATTAGCAAATTTAGCAGGGAAATCTGTGTTTATTGCTGCTGGGACAAATGACCCAATTTGTTCATCAGCAGAGTCAGAGGAATTGAAGGTACTATTAGAAAATGCAAATGCGAATGTAACAATGCATTGGGAAAATCGAGGGCATCAATTAACGATGGGTGAAGTAGAAAAAGCAAAAGAGTGGTATGACAAAGCATTTTAAAAAAAGAAGCATCTGCTAACGATTAGCAGATGCTTCTTTTTTACTTAAGACTGGATTGCAAGATGAGATGAAGAAAGTGGTAGCTCAATATCAACAATCGTACCTTTATTTAATTCGCTTGAAATGTGTAATCTACCATGATGTTCTTCAATTATTTTGTAACACATCATTAATCCTAGTCCTGTGCCTTTTTCTTTTAAACTATAAAAAGGTTCGCCTAGACGGGAGATACGATCTTCAGGAATGCCGCAACCTTCATCCATAATTCGTATTAAGATGAAATTATCCTCTAATGGTTTTGTTTGGATGAAAATATTTCCGCCATTTGGCATTGCTTCTATCGCATTTTTTAATATGTTTATAAACACTTGTTTTAATTGGTTACCGTCACATTGAATATCATATACGTAATCAAAATGATCCATGATGATATGAACGCTATGCATAATTGCAGTCGGTAAAATAAATGTAACTACCTCTTCAATTAAAGTTTGTATGTTACAAGTTTGGATAGATAATACTTGTGGCTTAGACATCGCCATAAATTGACTCGTGATGGATTCCATTTGTGAAATCTCACTTAACATAACATCGATATACCATTTCTGCTCTTCACTTATTTCAGGGAGGAGCAACGTTAGAAAACCTTTTAGAGAAGTGAGTGGATTTCGAATTTCATGGGCAATTCCAGCTGTCAGTTGTCCGACTACTGCGAGCTTCTCTGATTTTCGTAGTAACTTTTCAGTTTCTTTTAGCTCAGTAACATCTCTCCCCATCACGATAAGACCTTTGCGAGAACCATCAGGATGATAAAGCGGAACTTTTGATATACTTAAGATTAGATCGAAATCATCTCTATGTATAATAAATTCCTCGCCATGAAGAATTTGTCTTTGTTGCCATGCTAGTTCATCGATTTCTTCACAATGTAAAAAAGCTTCTCGGTATGCTTCATTATATTGAATGAGTTCGCTATCTTTTTTCCCGTGGTAAGGTACATGATGGAAATTGAAGCAAGAAAGTGCGTAATCATTTGCCTCAAGCCAGCGCCCTTCATGATCTTTAAATATAACAAACGCAGGCATGGAGTTTACTAATGTACGTAATCTCTTCTCACTTTCTTTTAGCATATTCTCAATTCTTTCTGATTTTTCAAGCGGCTTCATAATAGCGTATACGCCAGTAAGACGATTTTGAACAAAAATAGGAACTAGTTTTGTCACAACATCTAATAAGAATCCATTTTTATGATAAATAGATAAGATATACTCTTGTTGATTATCCGCTTCAGTATTCTTTATATTTTGTAATACTTGCTCAGAAATATGGGCTTCTAAAATAGAGGTAATATTTTTCTGTTCTAATTCTAAAGAAGTGTAACCTAATATTCTTTCGGCAGAAGGATTTATATGTAGAATAACTCCTTCTAAATTTAATGAAATAATACTATCAGGATTGTGTTCGAACAGAGATGCGTACATTTCTGTTAATGAACGATCTTGTATATGGTTTCGCAAACGTCTAGAAATGTTCGGATGACGTTTTTTTTGAGTTGGTGAATATTTTTTACGACTCATAATAGTTCCTCCGTACAAATAGCATCTAAAAAGATTTGTCTATTCATAACTATAATATAGATGTAATGTGTATTTCTATAAAAAATGGAAGTTATAGAATAAATTTTGTTTTTTTTATTTTTTGCAAGGTGAATGCAGGATGGTAATAAGGGGAGCTTATATTGTTTTATAAACCTTTTGTAAGTTACAGACGGCTGTTTTCCGTATAACATTAGGGTAGAGGAGGGGGAGAGAAAATGAAAAATTATATTCAAGGGATTGATCACGTGCAAGTAGCTGCACCTGTAGGGTGTGAAGAAGAGGCGCGTGATTTTTATGGGAATACGATTGGTATGGAAGAAATTCCAAAGCCAGAAGAGTTGAAAAAACGAGGTGGATGTTGGTTTAAATGCGGAAATCAAGAAATCCATATTGGTGTCGAGCGGAACTTTACACCAGCTAAAAAGGCTCATCCAGCTTTTTATGTGAATGAAATTAATGAATTTAAGCAAACACTTATAGAGCAAGGTGTTAAAGTGATTGATGATTATGCACGGCCAGATGTAATTCGATTTTACGTGTCAGATCCATTTGGAAACCGAATTGAATTTATGCAAAATAAAGACTAGGTGGATTCCCACCTAGTCTTTAACTTCTTCTGAAAAGTCCTAACACTTCTACAGTTTCTGTAATATTAACGAAAGCATTCGGGTCGATTTCAGAAATTGTTAGTTTCATACTTGCTAATTCTTCACGAGAAACGACGGTCATAAGTACACGCTTTTTCTCGCTTGAATAAGCACCTTCGCCATCAAGTAACGTTATTCCACGTACAACAGTTGAAAGAAGTTGTTTTTTCATTTTTTCTGCTTCATTTGTTACAATCATAAGTGTAACTTTACGATGTTTTGTATGAACAGCATCAATTACTTTACCAGTTACATAAATTGAAAGTAAGCTTGTAAGTGCAACATCCCAGGTGAAGAAGAATCCTGCGATTATTACAACGACTGCATTTAAAATAATAAGGAATCCGCCAAGTTTAATGTCTCGCTTGCGGGATAAAAGCATACCGATAATATCAAATCCACCAGTGGATCCATTACAGTTAAAAACAAGACCAATACCAGCTCCGGCGATTACACCTCCGAAGATAGAAGATAACAATGGATCTGTTGCTACGACTTTTACTGGAACGTAGTATAATGCAACAGATAATACAACTACAGAGACAACTGTGTTAAAAATTACTTTTTTTCCAAGACCTATGTACCCTAAAATAAGGATAGGTAAGTTTAATACAAAGTTAATAATGCCTGTGTTTACAGGGGTTACAATCCCTAAAATAATAGCAATTCCGCCAATTCCACTACTTAAAATTTTGTGGGGGATAAGGAAAAGATTAAAGGCAACCGCAATAATAATAGAACCGATAATAACACCAAGGAATCTGACCATTTCTTTCCCGTCCTTCACTGAAAAATTCATATTATTTCAAGATTATATATGATATTGAAAGTTTTGGGTAAAAACAGTTTATTTAGGTAAATTAGATTAATCAAAAGAATTTGAGTATTTTATCATTTGAAAGGGGATACAGTTGTGAAGATAAAAACATATCAACAGAAAAGCCCGTTGAAGCAAGAATGTGAGGATTCTTATTTTTGTAATAAAGAAAAAAAGATTTATGGTGTATGTGACGGTGCAACACCACTTGTCCCGTTTCGTGATGAAAAGGGACATAATGGAGCATACATCGCTTCGTATTTATTTGCAAGTTATTTTACTGCATTACGAGAGAATCATAGTTTACAATTTGCAGTTGCCAAAGCAAATGAAGCATTGCAAAGCAAAATGTTAGAATATGAAGTAGACACGAGAAAAAAAGAGCATTTGTGGTGCACATGTATCGCAGCAGTCCAAATAGTTGGTGAGAAAATTGAATATGCGCAGCTTGGGGACTGTATGATTGTCGCAACTTTTCAAAATGGAACGATGCAAGTATTAACGAAAGACACAGTTGAAGGAATTAGTAAAAGAGCAAAAAAGAAGAGGGAAGAAGATCGTAAAAAAGGGTTATCTGTACCAGAAGAATATGTTTTTCAAGATGTTCGAGAACAGTTAAAATACAATCGTTATCTTGCAAATATGCCAAATGGTTATTCAGTTGCAAATGGAATGAAAGAAGCGATACATTATTTACAACATGGTGAATTACATACAGATGAAGTGAGTGGGATTTTTATTTGTTCAGACGGGTTATTTCACCCAGATTGGTCATTAGAACAAACTGTTGCATATATAAGAAAGAATAGTATAAACGAATATATAGCAATTATTGAAGAGCTAGAAGCGGAAAAGAGAATAAGGCCAGATGATAAAACGATTATTATGATTGATTTTTAAGAGGAGGCAGTTCAAATGGAAATTAAACGTGTCAATCTAACATTTCAAGATGAATTAGTTCCTTTAGAAAAAGTAAACAAACTGATTATTCACCATACAGCTGAAGATGGATGGGACGTGTATAAAACGCATGAATTTCATCAAACTGTAAGAGGGTGGAGCGGAATTGGTTACAACTATTTTATCGAAAAGGATGGAACTGTAGTGGAAGGACGAGGTTTACATATTGGAGCGCACGCGAAAGACCATAACCGCCATACAATTGGAATATGTATGACGGGAAATTTCGATAAATACGATCCAACTCCTGCACAAGTGAATGCATTATATTCTTTATGTAAACTGTTTATGAAGCAATTTGCTATAAAGAAAGAAAATATACTCGGTCATAGAGAGTTAGAAGGAGTTACAAAAAGCTGTCCTGGTAATCGTTTTTCTATGGTAGAGTTAAGGAAGATATTATCTTAAATATAGAGGAGTAACAACGATGATGAATATAAAAATACCAAATGATAAAAAAGAAGAGCTTGTAGCACAAATTCAGCAATTTTTTATGGAAGAAGATTTAGATGAAATTGGACGTTTCCAAGCAGAGCGTTTAATAGAAGAAATGATTAAATTAGTTGGACCGTTTGCATATAATCAAGCAATTGGAGATGCAAGAAAGCTTGTAAGTGAGAAGTTAACGAATATGGAAGAAGATTTATACGTGCTAGAGAAGAATGAAGGAAAATAAAAAAAGAGCCGATGGGCTCTTTTTTTATTTTTCTTTCTTGTGTTCTTTATATTCATGTACTTTTTCTTTTACATTACCAACTGTATCTTTAGCAGTGCCTTTCACCTTATCCCATTTTCCTTCAGCTTGTAATTTCTTATTATCAGTTACTTTCCCAACAACTTCTTTTACTTCACCTTTTACCTTATCAATGGTACCTTCTACTTTTTCTTTTAAACCATGATCATGTTTAGTCATACATTTCTCCTCCTTGTAGTTTGATTAGAATTCTCTTTTCATATTGCAAGTTGAATGATGTATCTAGTAATATCGTAACAAATCTAGTTTGAATATTCAAATGATTAATAGGATAGAAAAGGATTTGTCATAAAATGTTTAAAAATGTAACGGAAGGAGAAATAAAGTAAATTATATGTCTTTTGCGGTCCATATTGATTTTGTATAAGCAATTTTCATGTGGGCACGTTCCATGTTATTTTGACTGCCGCTACCGAACCTTGCTTGTCCAACTATTAAATTACAATTGGATTCAATAGCTGTTTCAATTCGCTTTTGAATTAATGCAGTATGACAGCCTTTACGCTGAAATTCTGGCAAAGTAGCAGAAGCAGCTAATGAAGCAATCCCATTATTTATGTACAGGACACCAATGCCTGCAGGAGTATTTTGAACTTCGGCTATGAAAAAATGCCATCCTGGTTTATCGTAAAGAATTTCGTTATTTTGGCGCACTCCATCTTTTGTAAAGGATGGCATATTAAATCCACGTACATATATGTCTGCAAAAATATGAAATTCATTTTCTTTCAGTTGGCGTACTGAAATGTTAGCAGGAAGCAGGGATGGATCTTCTCTCGGTATACTATATAAAGCGGTATGGAAGCTGGATTGGTAAAATCCTTTTTGAGACAAGTATTGAAATAATTCAGCTGTCCCTTGAGCTGGTGTAATTTCAAAACGGCAAGGAATTTGTAGTGATTCATAATAAGAAATGATTGCATCAATCGCATCTGCATTTGTAATACCTTTTACCGTATTAAAAGCAGGACCGGCAATTATTTTTGATGAAAAGGTAGTGGCACTACCGAACTTTTTCATTTGCACTTGCATTGGATTTCCACTCATTGCTTGTAGTCCCTCTAATCTAGAAGAGAGCATATCAATTTCTGCATTTTCAATTTCTGTTGCTATATCGAGTGTCATAACAGTAGTCATAAAATTCCTCCGTTAATAAATATATTTCATAGTATATATACGATTTTTGTTTTGAGATTCCTGTTGTAATGTAGGAGAATAAGAAGTTTTTTGGAAGGGAAATGGAATTGAACTGTCGAAGGGAGTAGAAACAGATTAAAGGTGGTGCTCTCATGAAACAAAAAGCCGTGCAGACATGCTCTAATTGTGGTTCTCAAAACATAGGAGAAGGTGAGTTTGTCGGATATGCACAAATACGGAAAAAGGAAACGATGTTCACATCTTCACCGGTGGATGCTTATATTTGTACAGACTGCGGAAATATCCTTTCATTAAAAGTACGACATTATGAAAAGTTTAAGCAGAAGCCGTTATGATTATTGAGTAGTGGTTTTATTAGGGTAGTTAATAAGAGTAATATTTTACATATATATGAGTATGCCTCAGATAAAGAGATGAAAACATATACAGTACATAGTTCGTTATATGACACATAAAAATATATAGAAGAAATTGTGAGGTAGTAGGAGGAAGAAAAAACAGCTCCTCTTGGAATATTTCATATTTAAAACTCCTTTAAATGAATAAAGGAGTTTTTTGATTTTTTATAACAATAATTACCTTTAATTGTTATAATTGGTTATTAAGAAAGGGTGGTTTATTAACGCCATAATCATAGAAGAATAATAGCTAAATCGTATACAAAACCACTATATAACACAATCGCAACCGTAAGTTGACAAGGTGCAACCGCAGGAAGATAGAGGTAAGAGCAATGTTTACATACAATTTAGTTAAGAAAACGAAGGGGGACACACATATGGGATTTGGTGAGAAGCTTTTTAAATTAAGAAAAGAAAAGGGTCTTTCTCAAGAAGCATTAGCCGAGAAATTAAACACAACAAGGCAAGCGGTTAGTAAATGGGAAAACGGTCAAGGTTTTCCTGAAACTGAAAAGTTAATAATGATTGGAAATGTATTTGAAGTATCACTTGACTATTTATTAAAAGAAACTGCTGAGCAAAGTAACGAAAAGGAAAATGGTTATTATGTAAGTAAGGAAATGGCAGAAGGGTATATAGTGTATGGACAAAAAATTTCTAAATATATTGCATTAGGATTTAGCTTGCTTATTTTATCTACAATACCGTACTTATTATTTAAAGAAAATGCAACAATGTCTACGTTTCTTGTCATTATCATTGCAGTGCTTGGGATCGGAGCAATGATGGCACCTGTAACGATAGAAGAGAGTCGATACAATGTATTGAAAAAAGAAGAACTACTATTTGATCAAAACTTTCTAAAAGAATTGACAAAAAGATATGCGATTATTAAGAAGAAGTATGCCGCAGTGATGATTGTTGGATTTTGTTTTATTGCAGCAGGAGCGATACCGTTTTTATTTGAGAAAAAACGAATCACTTCGGGAGAACTCGTACAGTATTATCCTTATTGTGTTGTACTTATTGCTATCGGAGTTTATCTTTTTGTACGTGTGTTAGGAGTGTTAGAGACGTATCGGATTTTAGTAGAAAATAAGGAATACAGTAATCGTTTTATTTTTAAACTGAAAAAGAAAGTAAGGAAAAAGGTAGATAGTTTATAAAAAATAAAAAACATGTTTCGAATCAATGTATTCAAAACATGTTTTTTATCGTTCTGAATTATTTCCAAAGAAATAATTCAGAAAATACAGAAAAATATCGTAATCATTTGTAGAAGTCTGTTATAATAAACGGAAAATGAAAACGTTTTAAAGGGGGACATAACCAATATGATGATGAATGTACCGCTAACAATTAGTTCTATGATGGAAAGAGCAGAGAAACTGTTTTCGAAGAAAGAAATTGTTTCACGGACGCATGATACAGTTACAACGTTAACGTATAAGCAGTTAGGGGAAAGGACGAGAAGACTTTCCAGTGCGTTGAAAAAGCTTGGAATTAAAGAAGGTGAACGTGTAGGAACGTTAGCGTGGAATCATCATCGACATGTGGAGGCGTATTTTGCTATTCCTGGTATTGCTTCCGTTTTACACACAATTAATATTCGTTTATCTCCTCAACATATTTCATACATTATTCAGCATGCAGAAGATCGAATTTTACTTATTGATGAAGATATCGTACCACTCGTTGAAAGTATTCAATCCGAATTATCAACTGTACAAGCTTACATTATTATGACTGATAAAGATAAACTCCCAAATACGACGCTGAAGCCTGTATATCATTATGAAAAGCTATTAGAAGAAGGCGATCCCAATTTCCAATTTGTAAAAGATATTGATGAAAATACACCTGCTGGTATGTGTTATACGTCAGCGACTACAGGAAATCCAAAAGGTGTTGTATATACGCATCGTAGTACTGTATTACACTGTATGGCACTCGGTTTAGCTGATACAGCTGCTTTATCGGAAAGTGATGCAGCAATGGCAATCGTCCCGATGTTTCATGTGAACGCTTGGGGACTTCCTTTTGCGGCTACTTGGTTTGGATCAAAACAAGTTCTTCCAGGACCGATGTTTACGCCGAAAATTTTATTAGAAATGATCCAATCTGAAAAAGTGACGTTAGCTGCCGGTGTGCCGACAATTTGGCTCGGTGTATTACAAGAGTTAGAAAATAATAGTTATGATTTATCTAGTATGACGAGAATACTATGTGGTGGTGCAGCCGCACCGAAAAGTGTTATTAAAGCATTTGAACAGAAACACAATGTTCCTTTCATCCATGCATATGGTATGACCGAAACAAGCCCACTCGTAACACTTGCACGTTTAAAAAGTTATGAAACAGAATTATCGTATGAAGAGCAATTAGAAATTAGATCAAAGCAAGGGTATCTTGTCCCTGGTGTAGAGATGAAAGTAGTCGGTACAAATGGTGAAGTGAAGTGGGACGGTACGGAGATGGGAGAACTATGTTTACGAGCACCTTGGATCGCTGAAAGCTATTATAACGATGATCGTACTGTCGAAGGTTTTCGCGATGGATGGTTATATACTGGTGATGTTGTCACAGTGGATGAGGAAGGTTGCGTGAAAATTGTTGACCGTACGAAGGATGTTATTAAAAGCGGGGGAGAATGGATTTCTTCGGTCGATCTTGAAAATGCTTTAATGGCACATGATGCTATATTTGAAGCGGCTGTCGTTGCAGTTCCTCACCCTCAGTGGCAAGAGCGACCAATTGCCTGCGTTGTTCAAAAGAAAAATAGTACGGTTACAAAAGAAGAAATATATGAGTTTTTAAAACCACAGTTTGCGAAGTGGTGGTTGCCAGACGATATTGTCTTTATGGAAGAAATACCGAAAACATCTGTTGGGAAGTTTTTAAAACAGGCGCTTCGGAAAGAACTGGAGCATTTGCATAGAGAGAAATAAGTGAACTTCTATTTGTAAACTCTAATACATTAATGGTTGACAAAAGAGGAGTGGAAAGATAATATAATTTTTGTGATATGTTATCTAAAATAAATTTTAAGTTTACAAATAGGAGAAGCAAATATGAATACAAAAAACTTAGTTTTTGTCGCTTTATTTAGTTCTATTATGGGAGTGTTAGGGTTAATACCTCCGATTGCTCTTTCTATTACACCAGTTCCAATTACATTGCAATCACTCGGTGTTATGCTTGCGGGTGGGTTGTTAGGATCACGTCTAGGTGCGTTAAGTCAGCTTATTTTCTTACTTATTGTAGGAGTTGGAGCACCATTGCTTGCTGGTGGACGCGGTGGCCTTGGTGTATTTGTTGGACCAAGTGCAGGATATTTACTTGGTTACATCATTGGGGCGTTTGTTATTGGTTATTTAATTGAGCGTTTACGTGAAGTTTCTATTATAAAAGTATTATGTATTAATATAATTGGTGGTATTTTCGTAGTTTATGTATTTGGTATTACTGTACAAGCGTTCTTAATGGATGTTTCTGTATGGGAGACAATGAAAGTGAGTGCTGTGTTTTTACCAGGGGATTGTATAAAAGCAATTATTGCGGCAGTTCTCGTAACAAAATTACATCGTTCATTGAAACATATTATTACGCCCGCTTTAAAGAATGGAAAATATACAAATGCGGGATGATAAAGGGAAGAAACACGTTAATTGCGTGTTTCTTTTTATTATTATTGTAAAGAAAGGACGTCTCATATGGGGATTACAAAAGAATATAAAAAGCATGCCTCTTTACAACCAAATAAAATAGCGATAAAGGAAAATGATAGAGTTTTAACATATAAAGAGTGGTTTGAATCAGTTTGTAAAGTAGCAAGCTGGTTAAATGAAAAAAAATCGAAGAATAAAACGATAGCAATCCTATTAGAAAATCGTATAGAGTTTTTACAACTATTTTCTGGTGCCATTATGGCCGGGTGGGTTTGTGTTCCGTTAGATATAAAGTGGAAACAAGATGAGCTCAGAGAAAGAATTGAAATTAGTAATTCGGATATGATTGTGACAGAACGATATAAGGTGAATGATCTATTGGATGAAGAAGGGAGAGTAATTGAAATTGATGAGTGGAAAAGAATGATAGAGAAATATCTTCCTACATATTCCACTGTAGAAAGTGTACAACATGCTCCTTTTTATATGGGATTTACATCAGGATCAACAGGAACGGCAAAGGCATTTTTACGTGCACAACAATCGTGGGTTCATAGTTTTGATTGTAATGTACATGACTTTCATATGAAAAGGGAGGATTCGATTTTAATAGCTGGGACGCTCGTTCATTCTCTTTTCTTATACGGGGCAATAAGTGCATTATATGTAGGACAAACGGTGTACATTATGAGAAAGTTCATTCCAAATCAAGTACTAGATAAGTTAGAAACTGAAAATATATCAGTTATGTATACAGTTCCGACAATGCTTGAATCTTTATATAAAGAAAATAGAGTAATAGAAAATAAAGTGAAAATTATTTCGTCAGGAGCGAAATGGGAAGCTGAAGCGAAAGAAAAAATAAAGAATATATTTCCTTATGCGAAAAGATATGAATTTTATGGTGCATCAGAGTTAAGTTTTGTAACAGCACTAGTCGATGCAGAAAGCGAAAGAAGGCCAAATTCAGTAGGAAAACCTTGTCATAATGTGCAAGTTCGAATATGTAATGAAGCAGGGGAAGAAGTACAAAAAGGTGAAATAGGAACTGTTTATGTGAAAAGTGATCAGTTTTTTATGGGATACATAATAGATGGGGTTTTAACACGGGAGTTAAATGCAGAAGGCTGGATGACGGTGCGAGATGTAGGCTATGAAGATGAAGAAGGCTTTATATATATTGTTGGTAGAGAGAAGAATATGATTTTATTTGGAGGAATCAATATTTATCCAGAAGAAATAGAAAGTGTATTACATGAACACCCAGCTGTCGATGAAATAGTTGTAATTGGTGTGAAAGATAATTACTGGGGTGAAAAGCCCGTCGCGATCGTAAAAGGAAGTGCTACGAAACAACAATTAAAGAGTTTTTGCTTACAGAGATTATCCTCTTTTAAAATACCGAAAGAATGGCATTTTGTAGATGGAATACCTTATACAAATAGTGGGAAAATCGCTCGTATGGAAGCGAAAAGTATGATTGAAAACCGGGAGAAAATATATGAATAGAGCAGTTATTGTAGAGGCGAAAAGAACACCTATTGGTAAGAAGAATGGGATGTTAAAAGAGTATGAAGTTCAGCAATTAGCAACGCCGCTTCTTACGTTTTTAAGTAAAGGGATTGAGAGGGAAATAGATGATGTCATATTAGGTAATGTTGTTGGGCCAGGAGGGAATATTGCGAGACTATCTGCTTTAGAGGCGGGACTTGGCTATCATATTCCTGGTGTAACGATTGATCGGCAATGTGGTGCTGGTTTAGAAGCAATTCGAACTGCGTGTTATCTCATTCAAGGCGGGGCAGGTAAGTGTTATATCGCCGGGGGAGTAGAGAGTACAAGTACGTCACCTTTTCAAAAAAGAGCACGATTTTCACCTGAAACAATTGGTGATCCTGACATGGGAGTAGCGGCTGAATATGTTGCAGAACGTTATAACATCACGAGAGAAATGCAAGACGAGTATGCTTGCCTCAGTTACAGACGAACACTGCAAGCATTAGAAAAAGGATTTATATATGATGAAATATTGTCTTTTAATGGAGTATTAGATGAATCTATAAAGCTAGAAATGAATTATGAACGAATGATTAAAAGAACAAAACCTGCATTTTTACAAAATGGTACAGTAACGGCGGGGAATTCATGTGGTGTAAATGATGGAGCATGTGCCGTTCTTGTAATGGAAGAGGGGCAAGCCCGAAAATTAGGATACAAGCCTGTACTTCGTTTCGTTCGTAGTGCTGTAGTGGGAGTAGATCCAAATCTTCCGGGGACTGGTCCGATATTTGCGGTGAACAAATTATTAAACGAAATGAATATGAAAATAGAGGACATCGATTATTTTGAAATAAATGAACCATTTGCTTCAAAGGTTGTTGCTTGTGCAAAAGAGTTACAAATTCCGTACGAAAAAGTAAATGTAAATGGTGGAGCAATTGCGCTCGGTCATCCGTACGGTGCATCTGGTGCTATGCTTGTAACACGTTTGTTTTATCAGGCACAAAGAGAGTCTATGAAATATGGAATTGCTACATTAGGAATTGGAGGCGGGATAGGGATTGCGCTATTATTTGAGAAAGTAGAAGACTAGCGAGGTAACTAGTTGTCTACTTTTTGAGGAACATAAATATTGCTACCAGGCTTCGCTTTCATTTCGTTCCAAGCAGCAATCGCATCAGCTTTTGATTTCCCTTTGTTATTTGGATCTTCAAAAAAGTCGCGAGTGAAACGATTGTATTCAAACTGAGAGCTGATAGTTGTTTTATAAGTAGGATCTTTTTTTCGTTCGTTTTCTTCATACCAAAACGTTATTGCGTCTTCATATGTTTTTCCAACATTCTCTTTGAAAAATTTTTGAAGAGCTACTGTAAAGCGGAAGTTTGTTCCGATTTTTTCTTTGAAAAAAGCACGAACATCTTCGCTACAGCGGTGATTGTTAGTAATAATCGTTTGAAGAGAAAGGTCTTTATAAGAGAGGGAAGCTTTACTCACCTTTTGAACAGAGCTGTTTTTTAATATTTTACCAGTATTTAAATAATGTGAGATACGCTCGGTTATTTCGATCTTAGAGCCACTAGCTGGAAAATCATGTTCACGACAAAATGTTTGGAGTTCTGCTTTTAACCAATAATAGTTTTGGAAATCTTCAAGTGATATAGACTTTGTTAAAGTTGGACGCATGAATATAACAACTTCTTTCTTCCATAATTTCCTTTAATTATAAAACATATGTTCTTTTTGTGGAAGGATTAATTTGTAAATTTAATAGGGAAGGAGATTATATATGGAAAATGTAATGCAAGTTCGAGTTACGGGAATTTTAATTGAAGATGAAAAAGTATTGCTAGTAAAGCAAAAAGTTGCTAATCGAAATTGGTCTTTACCTGGAGGAAGAGTGGAGAATGGTGAAATGTTAGAAGAGGCGATGATTAGAGAAATGAGAGAAGAAACGGGATTAGAAGTTAAAATTAAGAAGCTACTCTATGTTTGTGATAAACCGGATGCCAGTCCATCTTTATTACATATTACATTTCTACTTGAAAAGCTTACAGGGGAAATTATGTTACCCTCTAATGAATTTGATCATAATCCAATTCATGATGTGCAAATGGTGCCGATTAAAGATTTAAGTCATTATGGTTTTTCGGAAACTTTTATAACTCTTATAAGTGAAGGTTTTTCAAATGCAGGGAGTTACCAAGGATTGAAACAAAATATTGGTTTGTAAGTATAGAGTAAGGATAGCTGTTAGCTATCCTTACTAAAAATGCTTTACACCGCCGACTGTAAAGAAGAAACAAGCTGATTTAAAAATTCATCTCCGCTCATAATTGCTTTCCCGCCACCGCGAGCACTCTTCTTATTTCCGCCACCTTTTCCTTCGATTGTAGGAAGAGCGTCTTTTAAAAGAGCATTCATATCGAGTGATACTGATTTTCCGCAAGCGAGAATACATTGTAGTTTGTCATCATTTTCGATGACGAAATACGTAATTGCATGCTCTTGTTGTTCTGTAATAATAGCGGAAAGCTTTGCGATTTCTTGCATAGAACGATTTGTAAATACTTTAGAAATAAGTATGTCAGCATGAATTTTTATAGGCTGTAGAAGTAGTTCATTTGCCTCTGCAAATAATAATTTTTCATTCATTGTTTGTATTGCTTTTTCGTTTTCTTTTTGAGAAGTAAGCAGTTGCGCCACTTTTGCTGGAATATCAGTTTCGCTACTGTTTAATTGTTTAGAAACATCTTTCATAATTTGTTGCTGTTGTCCCATTAATTTAAGTGTACGCCAACCAGCGATAAACGTTAAGCGTATACCACCTTTATTGCGCTCCCATCCTAGTACTTGAATAGGACCAACTTCACCAGTTCGTTTCGGATGCGTTCCACCACAGCCGTTGTAGTCAAAGTTTTCGATAATAACAACCCGTATATTTTCTGTCATAGTCGGTTCTTTACGAAGGGGCAACGTTTTCGCTTCTTCTAAGTTCATCCACTGGATGCGGATTGGATGGTTTTCAAAAACAATTTTGTTTGCAATTTGTATTGCTTTTTCAACCGTTTCTGCATGAAGATTTTCTGTTTCTAAATCAATTGTTACTGTTTCTTTACCAAGATGGAATCCAATTGTAGGCATGTTAAAATGGTCCCAAAAAGCAGCAGATAAAATGTGCTGAGCTGCATGTTGTTGCATATGATCAAAACGGCGCTCCCAATTGATTTTACCTTCTACGTCTTCTGTATGTAATTGTTCTGCAATGTAGTGACGAATTTCTCCGTTTATCTCTTCTACATTGATTACATTGATATCATTTAATGTACCAGTATCATATGGTTGTCCGCCACCTGTCGGATAAAATGCTGTTTCATTCAAAACAACGTATAAGTTACCGTCTTTATCATAATCTTGCTTTATAATTTTAGTAGTAAAGTCTTGCTTATAAGCGTCAGTGTAATATAATTTGTGCTCCAATTTTCTTTCTCCTCTCGCATTAACTAGTTTCATTGTAATGCAATTGAAATTAGTTTCCTAATATTTCAGAAGAAAGAAACTATTTTTAGAATTTTCTTGCTATAATAAGGGAAAGAAAATGCGGGGGTGGAATAAATATGTTATATGAAAACGGCGTAGATAAACTGCTTAGTTTAAGTAGAAATATTTCCGAATTATATCGAGAATTAAACGAAATGACCCGGATTTTAACGGATTGTAATCGAGAAAGTGTGAAGTTTGATCGATTATATGTAAAAGAGTTACTTTGGAAGAAAGAAGATGTAATAGAGAAATATGACCAGCTACTTGTACAACTTTGTATTAACGAATGCTTTGATCTAAAAAGTGTCATTACAGGGGAATATAAGTATACATATGAAGAAGTAGAAAACATAGTTTTACAATTTAATGAAAAGTATAATGTCGCAATCTTAATTAAAGATGTGTGTAAAGAATTACAGTTCACATATGGAATTGATATGGACATAACGAGAACAACTCGGGTATCAACAGCTCAAGTATAGAAAAAGGAAAAGAAAGCAGATCCTTTGCTTTCTTTTTTTTGTGAAAATAGAGAGAGTAGGTTTAACGATGAAGGGGAAGTTACAGCATATTCATCCGCTTGGAATGAGTATTATTTTAGGGACATTGTTTGCTAGGTTTGCAACTTCAATGAGTATCCCTTTTTTAGCGATTTATTTAACGACTGTTAAAGGTGTATCAGCTGGAATGACTGGTGCTATTATCGGAACGAGTGCACTTGTTGGTGTTTTTGCTAGTTTTATCGGAGGGAATTTATCAGATCGATTTGGCCGGAAAACGATTATGCTCTGGTCCATGATCGTTTGGATTTTTGTGTTTATAGGTTTTTCACTTGCGGATCATGTTTTAAGTTTCTTTTTATTAAACGCTTTAAATGGATTATGTAGGTCGTTTTTTGAGCCAACATCAAGAGCATTATTGTCAGATTTAACAAAGCCTGAGTATCGGTTACTCGTCTATAACTTACGATACGGTGCAATAAATGTTGGAGTTGCAATTGGACCAATTGTTGGATTACAGATTGGAAGTGCAAAATCAACAATTCCTTTTTTAGTAGCAGCTGGGGTATATATTCTATATACAGCTATATTAGCGTTCCAATTTAAGAAGTATCCAATGGAAAAAAAGAAAGTGAGTACAGAAAAAACTGTTACAATGCTAAATGCGATACGTATATTGCGAAAAGATATAGTATTTTTAGTTGCTTTAGTCGGTATTATTTTGAGTAATTGCGGTTTTTCACATTTAACGACGACAGTATCTCAATATTTTGCAAATGCACATATATTTGAGGATGGGGTGAAGCTATTCTCATATATGCTCGCTTTAAATGCAATTGTTGTAGTGATTATCCAATACCCTGTTATTCAAATGTGCAAAAAGTATACACCGTTAACATCAATTATGGTTGGGACTTTATTTGTGAGCGGGGGATTATTTGGCTTTGGAATAGTAGAATCTATGCTAGGTGCTGCCGTTTGTACAATTATTTTTACAATTGGAGAGGTCTTAATGTTTTCGATGACGGATGTATTTATTGATGATATTGCTGTTGCGCATCTAAAAGGAACATACTTCGGTGCGATGGGCTTTTCGGGAATTGGAGCAGTAATAGGTCCGTGGTTCGGAGGGGTACTTCTCGATTACTACGGGTACCAAAATGGGTTTGCGGTATTTTCAGCACTAGCTATATTTTCAACTGTGGCATTTCCTGTGCTTTTAGTTACAAAAGGTTTATCGAAAAAAAGATATGATAGAAATTCTAATATAGAAATGCATGCGAAATAACATAAGCCCCAGTAACCAACTGGGGCTTAGTTTGAATTATATTAACTCTTAATTTGAAAAAAGAACTTTTTTTTCATGCTTATCAGCAACTTCATTTTTGGAAATATGAATGGCTAAAAATCCGTTTTCTAAGCAGGCTAGCATCTTTTTATAAATGATAGTAGTAGGTAAAGGGATTGTTCGTTGTAAGGAAATGTTTTTATGAAGTATGCATATAGCTAGGCCTGTCTCTAACTTTTTAATGAGTACATTTTGTTCCGTGACATTTTGTACATCTGTTTCCAAAATATATTCTTCTTCGGTTTCGCAAAGATCGATGTGAATTTGATTTGGAAAGCTAAAGTTACTATAAGAATCGGAACAAAATTGATCCATCCATTCTTCGAAACCATCAACATGAAAAAGACAATTCTTCTTTTTCTTGCCCATGTAAGACACCCTCCGTAAAATATCAATTCATATCATGTTATGCATGAATGAAACAGAGGTGAAGAATAAATGATGAAATACAAACATTTTATGTTGAATGTGCACGGTATGTGAATGTTTTTATTACATATCATGATGTGAATGTTTTTTTTGGCGTGAATGGTTACGGTTTTTTACTTTATGAGATCCGCTTAATGGTTCAGGTTGTCCTTGTTTTTCTTTTGATTCACGGTTGTTTTTACCCATTGTATATGACACCTCCTCTTTCTTTTTAGAATGAGAGAAGTTGGCGATTTTATACGAGAATGTTTTTAGAAAAAAAGGTAAAGATAAAGGGGACTAACAATTATAGAAAGGGGATTATATAATGCCATATCATAAAGATAAGCAACAAGCCTTTCAAGCGGCACAGCAAGGAGTTACACAAGCAGAAAATGCATTTAATAATATTGTGAAAAATGACCCTAACTACGGTCATGATTTAAAAGAGTTACGCCAAGAGGTTCAGGAAGCATATGAACAAATTCAAAATGCACTAGAGGTAGCTTCAGAAACACAACGTCCACAACTTGAGCAATATGAAAATAATCTCCAAAATATAATGCGAAATGTAGATCAATTAGAAAAGTAAATGAGGTTGTTGTTTATTCGACAACCTTGCTGCTTTAGTAAACGTTATGCTAAAACAGAAAATTTTTCTATTAGTTTTTTCTTTGCTATGTGCAGTACATATATTTCAAGTGGAAAAAGTGGAAGCGAAAATGTTGCTCAGAAAAGAGTTAGAACCAACTGGTTATGTAACATGGGAAGTACCTAATAATGAAAAAATTATTGCAATTACATTTGATGATGGGCCAGACCCAACGTATACACCACAAGTTTTAGATTTATTACGTCAATATAAGGCGGAAGCGACATTTTTTATGATTGGATTTCGAGTTCAGCGTAATCCATATTTAGTGAAGCAAGTGTTAAAAGAGGGACATGAAATTGGAAATCATACGATGAATCATTTGTACGCAAGTAATTCGTCAGATGAAAAATTAGAAAATGATATTTTAGATGGAAAGAAATTTTTTGGAAAATGGGTGAAAGAACCTTTGCTATTCCGTCCTCCTGGCGGATATATTAACGATGCTGTATTTAAAACAGCGAAAGAGGCTGGCTATCAAACCGTTCTATGGTCGTGGCATCAAGACCCGCGTGATTGGGCAAATCCAGGGGTTGAATCCATTGTAAATCATGTAGTGAAAAATGCTAAAAGTGGCGATATTGTATTGTTACATGATGGAGGGAATGATCGTAGTCAAACGGTAGCAGCGCTAGCAAAAATTTTACCTGAGCTGAAAAAACAGGGCTATCGATTTGTAACGGTTTCGGAATTACTACGTTATAAACATTAGAAGAAATCCCAAAAGGAAAATAGACCTTTTGGGATTTTTCTTTACTGGTTCTTTTTACGTTTCTTATTATTTTGTCGCTCTGCTGGAGTTAAAGGCTCGTTTGCAAATTCTTCATTGTAACCAGTTCCTTGTCCTTGTGCAGATGCAGCATTCATTCCTGAAATAGTATGATTTGCTTTTCTTTTACCCATTTTATTTCACCTCTATAACATTTTTTGTATGTTGAATGATGAGCAGTTCATAGTATGTATGAACTGTAAGTAAACCGCTGATAGAGCACTTTACTTTATGATAATAGTATTCATAAGGAGCATGAAAGCTATTCAAATTTAGAAACATAAAGAAAACTTATGATAATCTATAAGTTTCTTATTATTTACTTATTTAGAAAGTTGTAATAAGATATTATCGTAAGGTATTGAAAAGTTTGTCTACATTTTATATTCAGACAACTTAGTCACGTTTAACAGGGGGGAAACATAATGGTCAAACATAATCCATTTCAATCACGTGCAACTTTTGAAGTAGATGGAAAAACGTATCATTATTATGATTTGAAAGCGCTTGAAAATGCAGGGGTTGGCAACGTATCTCAATTACCATATTCCGTGAAAGTTTTACTTGAATCAGTACTTCGTCAAGTAGACGGACGTGTAATCACAGAAGAGCATGTTACAAATTTAGCGAAATGGGGAACGAAAGATGTGCAAGATATCGATGTTCCATTTAAACCATCTCGTGTAATTTTACAAGATTTCACTGGTGTTCCAGCTGTTGTTGATTTGGCTTCGCTTCGTAAAGCAATGGCAGACATGGGTGGGGATCCTGACAAAATTAATCCTGAAATTACTGTAGACCTTGTAATTGACCACTCTGTACAGGTTGATAGAGCGGGTACGGCAGACGCGCTTGCATTCAACATGGACTTAGAGTTTAAACGTAATGAAGAACGTTATAAATTTTTAAGCTGGGCACAAAAATCATTTGATAACTACCGCGCAGTTCCACCAGCTACAGGTATTGTACACCAAGTAAACCTTGAATATTTAGCACCAGTTGTTCACGCGGTGAAAAATGCTGAAGGTGACTTAGTTGCATACCCAGATTCATTAGTTGGAACAGACTCACATACAACAATGATTAACGGTATCGGCGTTCTTGGTTGGGGCGTTGGTGGTATTGAAGCAGAAGCAGGAATGCTTGGACAGCCTTCATACTTCCCAGTACCTGAAGTAATCGGTGTAAAATTAACTGGTACACTTCCAAGTGGTACTACAGCGACAGACGTTGCATTAAAAGTAACACAAGTATTACGTCAAAAAGGTGTAGTTGGTAAATTCGTTGAGTTCTTCGGTAATGGACTAAAGAGCATGCCTTTAGCTGACCGTGCAACAATTTCAAATATGGCACCAGAATACGGCGCAACTTGTGGATTCTTCCCAATCGATGATATTTCATTAGAATACTTACGTTTAACAGGTAGAGATGAAGAGCAAATTCGTATTGTTGAAGAATACTGTAAAGCGAACGGTTTATTCTATACAGCAGACAGTAAAGATCCAATCTACACTGATCTGGTTGAAATTGATTTAAATACAATTGAATCTAACCTTTCTGGACCGAAACGCCCACAAGATTTAATTCCACTTTCAGATATGAAAGATGCGTTCCACAAAGCTGTTGTAGCACCAGTTGGAACACAAGGACTTGGATTTAATGAGCAAGAGTTCGATAAAGAAGTGAAGGTTACATTAGAAGATAAAGAAGTAACGATGAAAACAGGTGCAATTGCAATCGCTGCAATTACAAGCTGTACAAATACATCAAACCCATATGTATTAATTGGGGCAGGTCTAGTTGCGAAGAAAGCAATTGAAAAAGGACTTGTAGTACCTGAGTACGTAAAAACATCATTAGCACCAGGATCTAAAGTTGTTACAGAGTACTTAGATAAGTCTGGTTTAACAACATATTTAGATCAATTAGGTTTCCAAACAGTTGGTTACGGCTGTACGACTTGTATCGGTAACTCTGGTCCATTAGCGCCAGAATTAGAAGAAGCAATCGCAGCAAACGACTTATTAGTAACATCTGTTTTATCTGGTAACCGTAACTTTGAAGGTCGTATTCATCCACTTGTAAAAGCAAACTACTTAGCATCACCACCACTTGTTGTGGCATATGCACTTGCAGGTACTGTTGATATTGACCTGAAAAATGATGAAATCGGTAAGGATGCAAATGGCAATGCTGTTTACTTCAACGATATTTGGCCATCAGCTAAAGAAATTGAAGATGTAGTTCAAAGCGTTGTTACATCTGAACTATTCAAGAAAGAATATGCACAAGTATTTAATAGCAATGAGCGTTGGAATGAAATCCAAACTTCAAACGAAGCTTTATATACTTGGGATAATGATTCAACATACATTCAAAACCCACCATTCTTTGAAGGGTTATCTAAAGAGCCAGGTGAAGTTGAAACGTTATCAGGTTTACGCATAGTTGGTAAATTTGGTGATTCTGTAACGACAGACCACATTTCACCAGCAGGTTCAATTGGTAAGCACACACCAGCTGGACGCTACTTATTAGAAAACGGCGTACAACCAGTTGACTTTAACTCTTACGGTTCTCGTCGTGGTAACCATGAAGTTATGATGCGTGGTACATTTGCAAACATCCGTATTAAAAACCAAATCGCACCAGGAACAGAGGGCGGATATACAACATATTGGCCAACTGGTGAAGTAACATCAATCTATGATGCTGCTATGAAATATAAAGAAGATGGAACAGGTCTTCTAGTTGTTGCTGGTAAAGATTACGGTATGGGAAGTTCACGTGACTGGGCTGCGAAAGGTACTAACTTATTAGGTATTAAAGCAGTAATCGCAGAAAGCTTCGAACGTATTCACCGCAGTAACTTAGTGTTAATGGGTGTATTACCACTTCAATTTAAAGATGGCGAAAGTGCTGAAACATTAGGCCTTGTTGGTAACGAGTCATTTGAAATTCAAATCGACAAATCAGTTAGACCACGCGATCTTGTAAAAGTAGTTGCAACTGATTTAGATGGCAACGAAAAACAATTTGAAGTAGTAGCTCGTTTCGATAGTGAAGTAGAAATTGACTACTACCGTCACGGTGGTATTCTGCAAATGGTTCTTCGTGAGAAAATCGAAGAGTCAAAAGTGTCGAACTAAATAATTGAAATGAAAAATAAGGAAGCTAACAATAGTTAGCTTCCTTATTTTATGGAAAGGGATGAAACCATATGGTTTCATCCCTTTCTTTTTACTACGAAAAGTGGAGGGAACGTCATGAAAGAATATAAAAGAATATTGTTGCCGTTACGAAAAGAGAAAATATTAGTAATGGCAGCTGTATGTAGTGGGATAATTGCTGCCATTTTAAATTTATCACGCCCAATTTTCATGGGATTAATTGTAGACAATCTTATTCAAAGGGAGCTAAAAGGTGCGTATTTATATATAGCTTTGTTTGCGGGTATTCGCTTTTTAATGTGGACGAACAATCTTTTATTTGATTATATAAGCTCAAAAGCCAGTCAACGTATATTACAAACGAAACGTATAGAATTATTGCGTCACTATTTCTCATTACCGTTTGAAGAGAGTGAGAAAATTAAACAAGGAGAGTTAGAGACGCTAGTTGTATCTGATATTCCGAATTGGATTAGGTTATATAGTTCTATATTAATAGAATATATACATGCCATTGCGCAATTTATAGGTGCGTTCATAGCACTAAAACATATAGATATACAGTTCATATTGTGGGTAACTCCGTTTTTATTTTTCAGTGCAATTGTTCCAATACTGATGGGAGAAAAGGTAAGGGATATTGCAAGCATTGCTCAAAAAAATCAATCGAGTGTTGTAGAGATGGTGTCACAGTTTGTAAAGGGTATACAAGATTTACGTAGTTTACAAAAAGAAAAATGGGCCATTCGCTTCTTTAAAGGAGTAACGGCACAATCTTATAAATCGGAAGTAAAGAAGACGATGATGCAACATTGCATTGGAGTAGTTGAAACAGTGATTGAAACAGGAGCATATATCGTTGTTCTCATTGTAGGTGCACAAAAAATAATGAAAGGGGAAATGGAAGTTGGTTCACTTGTTGCAGTGTTAGCTACAATTGAAATGCTCTTTTTCCCAGTCCGTTACGTGGGCGATTTATTAATGACGACACAAGTTGCAGTCGCTTCGGCAAATAGAGTTTTTTCCTTTTTAGATAAACGAGTGGCAAATAGTAATGTAGAAAGAGCGATGGGGATGATAATAACAAATGTTTCATTTCAGGAGAGTGAAGAAGAGAAATGTAGAATTAATAATATTGATTTGCAAATTAATCCTGGTGAATTCGTTATCATTGTCGGAGAAAGTGGTGCAGGAAAAACAACGCTTTTAAAATTAATGACAGGTTTGTATAAACCATCTAACGGTAGTGTTGTTTATTATGGTCAAAAGGCTCGAATGACTACAGTGTGGCAAGAACCACGTTTTTTCCGAACGACGGTAACAGAGAATATGTATTTCGGGGAAGAGGGTTTAGAAAATCAGTTAGAAAAAAATAGTGAACTTATAAATGCAACGCCGATTATTAGAGGGTTACCTGAAGGGAGTCAAACTGTGCTACATAAAAGCGGTGAAGAGTTTTCAGGAGGCGAAAGAAAACGTCTTGCATTATTACGAGCAATTGGTTCAAATCCGAATCTTATTATTTTAGATGAACCGAATGCGGGGTTAGATCCGAGTAATCAAGAAACTGTTTGGAATATGATTGAAGGACTAGGAAGAGATGTAACGAGAATTGTGGCAACACATGATGTAGAGAAAGTGATACTAGCGGATCGTGTTGTCATAATGAGAGAAGGAAGTATTGTTGCATGTGGAAGTCCTGAAAAATTAATAAATAGTCATTCATTTTGAAAGAGATGTGAATAAAGATAAGAGCAGTGACCTTATCTTTATTCAACATCATTTATTTGATATTGGATAGATTCTGAATGATTTAGATCTACGTTAAAAGTAGCAGTCATAAGGAAAGTGGCAATTCCAAGAATTAAGAAAAGGACGAATGAGACTAGAGAAATGTAGAGACAAATACGTCCTACTTTCTTTTTTTCAAGATCGTTACTAAAGAGTGAAATGATCCATGTAATAATACCGATTGGATATAAAAGAAAACTAAGAATATATAATGTTATTTTTTCGAATGAATTCATAAAAAATCCCCCTTTTGTTGAAGTTTATATAAGTACGAAAGTAAAAAGGTGAATGGGCCCATAAGAAGATAAACAACATTTCATCTGTTTTTCTAATTATATGATAAAAAGGAAAAAATCACACATTAAATAAGAATATTCTAATTATTTCGACTCTGAATATTTCCAAGCTTGTCCGTATAAGCTAAAATAAGGTATATAGCATTTTGATGAATGTGTTGAAAGAAGATAAATACGTTAGGGTGATATAAAATGTGGCGGAAGCTTACGATTATTGTAGTGTTACTTTGTTTAGCGGGATATGCAGCTTATGAACAGTTTGGTAATAAAGAGCAGGCGGTACAAGGGAAGCAAGAAAAAAGTGAAGCTGCGATGAAAGAGATTATCGCAAGGAATGGTATTGAGATAGGGAAGAGTGCACCAGACTTTGAGTTAACTAAGTTAGATGGGACAAATGTAAAGTTATCGGATTTAAAAGGAAAGAAAGTAATTTTAAACTTTTGGGCTACGTGGTGTGGACCATGTCAGCAAGAAATGCCTGATATGGAGGCTTTCTATAAAGAACATAAAGAAAACGTAGAAATTTTAGCAATCAACTATACGCCTTCAGAAAAAGGTGGGGGGGAAGAAAAGGTAAGTAATTTTGCTAAAGAAAAAGGAATTACTTTTCCTGTTTTATTGGACAAGAACATTGATGTAACGACAGCGTATAAAGTAATTACGATCCCAACTTCGTACTTTATAGATACAAAAGGTGTCATTCAAGATAAGTTTATTGGGCCGATGACGCAAAAAGAGATGGAAAAAAGGATTGCGAAATTAAAGTAATGGTGAAAAGGTAGAGATGGAAAGTAGCCATTTCTGCCTTTTCTTTTTCAAGTAGTGAAAGCTTCATGATATGATAAAAGAAATATAATTGTTAAGAGATAAAGGAGTGTATGGAGTGGGGAATATATCCTTACCGTTAGATTATGTTGTAATTGATTTTGAAACAACAGGATTTAACCCTTATAATGATAAAATTATTCAAGTTGCAGCAGTGAAATATCGTAATCATGAACTAGTAGATCAATTTGTTTCCTATGTGAATCCAGAACGTCCAATTCCGGACCGAATAACGAGTTTAACGGGTATTACTAATTATCGTGTTTCAGATGCGCCGACGATTGAAGAAGTGTTACCTTTATTTTTAGCATTTTTACATACAAATGTTATTGTCGCCCATAACGCTTCTTTTGATATGCGCTTTTTGAAAAGTAATGTAAATATGCTTGGGCTGCCCGAACCTACAAATAAAGTAATTGATACTGTATTTTTAGCAAAGAAATACATGAAGCATGCGCCTAATCATAAACTTGAAACGTTAAAACGAATGCTTGGCATTCGTTTAAGTTCTCATAATGCATTGGATGATTGCATTACGTGTGCTGCTGTTTATCAAAAGTGTGCAGCTATTGAAGAAGAAGGGAACCGAAAAGTAAATAAGGCTGTGCTTGATGAAACTGCGGTATACGAAGCGGTGAAAGAAATGCTTGCACGTAATAAACGTAATGTAGAATGGCTACGTTGTATGAATGTAGGAAGTTATTTAGATATAAAAGCTTTTTATCCAGTTATGAGATTAAAGGTAAAAGGGCGAAAGAAATATGTATTAACAGAGATATTAGAAGATGATGTGAAAGAAATATGTACAAGCTTAACATGTGAACCAGCGTTAAATAGTGAAGCTGGTAATACGAGAATTATGCTGAATAGCTTAGAGGATGTTATGAAATTAGAAAGTTATATTTTAGAACAGTATGATTTTGTATTACAGGCGCTTCATGATTATAAAGAAAATGAAATGAATGCAGATGAAAAGTTGAAAGAGTATTTAAACGTTATGGTATAAAAACTCCGTGTGCTATTTTGAAGTGAACCCGAATTGTGGTACAGGAAAAAACATCTTCTGAATTTGCATACTAAGTATGTAAATTTGACGGAGATGTTTTTCATTTAAAGAGCAGAGTACATTACTGAGCATAAGTAATGTGGTTGGTTTGATATTGAAAGCCCCCATCATTTTAGTCATATCTAAAATGATGGGGGCTAATTTGTTTTCTAGTTAGTCACTTATTCAAAGAAAATTTGTTTAGTTACCTTACAAATTTTCTTTGAATAGTTCTGGTAAAAAATTACTGAACTCACTCATTTCTTCTACATTGTGTTTATATAAACCACTTAGATTAATAAATGGTGGTAACCCTTTCGGGAAAATGAATGTAGAAGTCATTACTGTACCGTTCTCGAATTTTTCATATTGATGTATTACTTGTGAAATTACATCGTCATGATCATCTAAACATGAACCCATTAAAACATGACTGTAATGTGTATTTATAGGACAATCTTTAGGGTCTTCCCATCTAATTCTTAGCGGGAATTCTAGTCCATCCCCAGCAGATTCAATTGAAGCTGATATGGCTCCTACATGCCCATGCACTTTAGGATCAACTAACCATTTAAAATCAACATGTTCTTCTGGGTGCCATAGTTTATATCGTTCAGAGTTATCGATATTATCCCACCACCAGTCAATCATTTCTGGTGTTACGTTATTCAATTCATGTTCAACTACTATTGATACTTGGTTTTTCATTTTTGTACCTCCTATTTTTTAACCAACATAGTGTTGGTTATTTATATTTGTTATTATAGTTTGTATATTTCATGTGTTCAATAAACAGAAATAGTCGATCTGTTGTATTTTGAACACTTTATAAAAATATGTCTAAAAAAATTAGAAGGGAAAAATTAGAAAAAGCATACATTAATTTACGTATAGCTCGTACTGAAGAAGCAATACGTAATGCACGAACTAAATTAATATATGAAAAAGGATGGATTGCATAGGGTAAGGATATTACAACTAAAGCCAATAGTAATCGAGGGATATTTGCTCGGAAGTCAAAATATTTTTCGAATTAAGATATGGATGAAATGGTAACGTATTGTTAAAATATGTAAAAAGCACTAAGTGAATTGCAGCGGATGCTTTAGGTGTTTTGATATGTGTCTAGATTTCGTAAGTGTTGCAATATATTGTACACGGAGTTTTTTTAGGAGTACTAAAACATAAAATTTTCTTACAAATCTGATTAAAGAGTTTTTCGTTTGCTCATACTATGTAATAAGAAAGCGAAGGAGAGAGGGTGAACAACATGAGAAGAAGTCGCCGTAAATCGTTTGAAGAACTTGTAAATGAAAATAAACAACAATTATTAAGCGATCGTGATGCAATTGATCGCATTGAAGAGCGCATTGAAAAACGTTATGAAATGAAACTTTTTAAGCAAGCTGAATAATTCTTAACACTAGTACGATACTAGTGTTAAGGAGGCGATAGTAATGGGTAATCCGAAAAAAAATTCAAAAGACTTTGCACCAAATCATATTGGAACACAATCGAAAAAAGCTGGTGGAAATAAAGGAAAGCAAATGCAAGATCAAACAGGTAAACAACCGATTGTTGATAACGGTTAAAAAGGAGAATGTTATCATTCTTCTTTTTTGTGAGGAAATGAAAGATGAGTTTTTAGCAGTAATATGAAAAAAAGGGCTGACTTTTGTCAGCCTTTTTTCGTAATCGTAAAATTTTCAACGAGTAAACGCCAATTTTGCGGGATTGGTAAACCGATTTTCCAGTAACTAATACCGCCTATACCTTGTTCTTTCATTAAATTGAATTTACTTTGAACAGACCGTGAATCTTCAAACCAAACTTCGTGTTGCACGCCGTTTTCATCAAAATAATTAAAATGAGGAGCTTGGGCTGCGA
This sequence comes from Bacillus sp. MYb78, assembly GCF_002975115.1. Lineage (NCBI taxonomy): Bacteria > Bacillati > Bacillota > Bacilli > Caryophanales > Bacillaceae > Bacillus > Bacillus sp. MYb78. The sequence continues at coordinate 24,915 of NZ_PCOB01000024.1, read as the reverse complement.
AATCATAACGAATAGGAACATTATATTTACGAGCTAGTGCAACAGCTGCGACAGAGCTAATTGCTTTTGCGGGTGGATTTCCTTGTTTAAATGGAAGCTTCCAATCAAACCCGTATAAATTTTGCCCCATCATAATTTTTTGTGGAGGCATTTGAGATTTTGCATATTGAAGTACTTCTTTCACTGGACCGATAGGAGAAATCGCCATCGGTGGACCGCCTTGCCATCCCCAGTCATATGTCATAATGACGACGAAATCAACAATTTGCCCTTGCGCTTTATAATCGTGAGCTTCGAAAAATTTTCCCTTTTGATTTGAACTTGTTTTCGGTACGAGAGTTGTGCTCAATGTATACCCGCTAGGTAAGCGTGTTTTTACATTTCGTAAAAAGCGATTATACGCCTCGCGGTCTTCAGGTGCTACACTCTCGAAATCGAAATGAATGTCTCGCATGCCATATTTTTCAGCTGTTTGCAAAATGTTAGTAATAAATTTGTTTTGAATCGTTGCGTCGCGTAAAATAACTGATGTTAGATCGGCACTGAAATTACCATTTTCAATATTTGTAATAACGAGCATAGGGATTGTTTTACCTTGCGTTGCAATATTAGCGATTTTAGCTGTTTCAGTAGGTTCTTTTAATGTGCCATCTCTTTTTGCCTCAAAACTAAAATAAGCTAAGTATGTTAAGAATGGATTGATGGCACGTGTAGCATTAACTAAACTCTCTTTAATCGGTATAGTTGAAGGTTGTAAATAAGCGATGGATTCTACAGCTCGTTTTGTACCTTTTGGTACGTATAATTGTTGTCCGACATGGAGAATAGATTTTAAAGATAAATTATTAACTTTAGCTAAACTAGCGAGGGGGACATTATATGTTTGAGAAATTCGATATAGGCTGTCACCAGGCTGTACATAATAATTATTCCCTTTCGTATTAACGATAAGTGCCTGACCAACAACGAGTGTTTCAGCTGGATTTAATCCATTGTCTTTTACTATTTCGTCAGGTGTTGATCCATATTTTGATGCCAAGCTATATACGCTATCACCACTACGAACAGTTACAATTTGAATCATATGCTGGCTCCTTTCGGGAAAAGATTCACTATTTTTATTTTATTTTTGATGTCACTGTATTATGATTAAATGTATGCAAGGTAGCAGAAGTGAAAGAAGGCGAATATACATATGTTTGTAGCAGAACATGAAGTTGAAATCCGTTATGCGGAAACAGATCAAATGGGTGTTGTTTACCATTCAAACTACTTAGTGTGGCTTGAGTTAGGTCGCACGAAACTTATACAAGATTTAGGTTTTTCATATGTTGAAATGGAGAAAGAAGGAATTATTTCTCCTGTGTTAGATTTACAAATTTCATACCGTAAAGCGATGCGTTACGGAGAAAAAGCAATCGTAAAAACATGGGTAGATACTGTGAGCCCACTTCGCGTTGTATATGGATATGAAATATATAATGGTGATGGTGAACTTTGTATTACTGCAAGTACAACGAATATTTGTGCGAAAAAAGAAGGGTTCCGCCCTGTATCATTTAAAAAGTTATATCCTGAGTGGTATGCGAAATATGAGGAAATTAAGAAAAAATAAAAAAGCGTGGCAGAAGCCACGTTTTTTTATTTTTCATAATTAAATTGTGGGAAGTCGTCACCTTCGTTAAGTGTAACAGATAAATTATGTCCATCGAAGAACCATTCATCATCGCCTTCAATAAAGAAGTTAATACCTTCTTCTTGAATTTGAACAGCAGGATGTGCAGGATCATCTTTACGAATACCTAAAGAAAGTCCTTTTTGCACAGTACTACAACCACCGTATTGTACGAAAAAGCGTAGTGTTTCATTTGATTGTAAGTTTAATTCATTTTTATACCATTGTGCTGCTTCTTTTGTTACGGAAAGATTCATGTATAGTTCCTCCAAATTATGTTGCTTTTCTTTAGTATAAAAAATAACGCAAAAAGACGCTATTAATATGCTTCACGTTTTCTTTTTGCGTTATGTGGGTTACGATCTTATTTTTGCTTTTTTGAAAAGTTTGCTTTTGGTTCAGTTTTATTTATAATTCGTCCGATATTTGCACGGTGTTTATAAATAACCATACCTGCTAATAAACACATCGCAATAATGAAGATTTTATCCCCGCTAACAATGGATGCAATAACAGCAACAACTGCTGTTACCATAGAAGAAAGTGATACGTATCTTGTTGTAAATAAAAGGGTGAAAAATACAACAGCCAATATTGCAAAAACAACTGGTGAATAGCATAATAGCACCCCAGCAGAAGTTGCAACTGCTTTACCACCACGGAATTTCGCGAAGATCGGGTAGACATGTCCAAGAACAGCCGCTAACCCGAACCATAGTGGGTGAATATCTAATCCGAAAATCATTGGTAGACTTGTTGCTAATGTCCCTTTTAAAATGTCAGCAATTGTAACGGTAAAACCTGCTTTTTTCCCTAATGTACGGAATGTGTTTGTTCCGCCTAGATTACCGCTCCCGTGCTCACGAATATCGATTCCGTAGCCAATTTTTCCAACAACTAGTGCAAATGGAATCGAGCCAAGCAAGTAGGCAACGATAAATAAAAGATATGTAGTAACCATAAGTTCAGTCTCCTTTATTCAAATGTGTTGATAAAGGGTAAAAAGAGTTTTTCCCGTATATTGTACCATACATTTGTAAAGAGCACATTTCTTTTTTGTAAATGAAAAATTCATTATTTCGTGAAAAAAATTTCACAGTAATGTTACATTTCTCACAGAAACAGCAAGACTATATGTAGTAACATTTTAATCAAAAGACAACAACATATTGGTGGAGGGTTATAAATGTTACAAAATAATACACGTGGAGAAGAATTAATGAAAGTGTTCGAGACGATAGTCCACGGCAATGAACAAGATTTAATGCAAGAAAATGCAAATGTAGACGGCCGCTCTCCAATGGGTGTAATGGGAACGTTCGCATCTGAGAGTGCAAAATATTATGCTGTTGAGAATTTATTGTCAGATCAAGTGAAAAAAGCGATAAATGAAAATATATTATATCCACATGATTTAGATTTTTATGCGACAGGAACGACGACTTGTTCGCAAATTCCGTTAGCGCAAATGCTTGCTAACGGTTTTCATACTGGACATGGACATATGAGACAGCCACAAGACATTAAAAGTGCATTGGCTCTTTCGTCTATTATTTTTCAAGCGAATCAAAATATGCAGCATGGCGGTCAATCGTTTGCACTCTTTGATATTGATTTAGCACCTTATGTACGAAAAACAATTGAGAGACATAAAAAACGATTACAATCATATCCGCTTACGAAAGAACAAATAGAAGAATTCGCATGGAAAGAAACGGAAAATGATACGTATCAAGCGTGTGAGGCTTTCGTTCATAATTCGAATAGTATGCATAGTAGGGGCGGAGGACAAGTACCGTTTATTTCTATTAATTACGGAACAGATACATCAAAAGAAGGAAGAATGTTAATTAAACAACTATTAAAAGCGACACAAGCTGGACTTGGTAAAGGAGAGACACCAATTTTTCCGATTCAAATTTTCAAGATGAAAAAAGGTGTGAATTTTGAAGAAAGTGATCCGAATTACGATTTATTTGAATTAGCATTAGAGACAACTGCAGAGCGATTATTCCCTAACTTTTCATTTTTAGATGCTCCGTTTAATGCAGTGCATTATGATGGAAGACCAGAAAGTGAAGTATGTTACATGGGATGTCGTACCCGTGTTATGTCTAATATACATGGAGAAGAAACAGCGATTGGTAGAGGGAATTTATCATTTACGTCTATCAATTTAGTGAAATTAGCGTTAATTAGTGGTTCAAAAGAAGCATTTTTTGAAGCGCTAAACTACTATTTAGATTTAGGAATTAAGCAGTTATTAGAAAGATTTGCGTATCAATGTACGAAGCGAGCAAGAGATTTTCAGTTTTTATATTCACAAGGTGTATGGCGTGGTGGAGAAGCATTGCAGCCTGAAGACTCCGTAGCTTCGATTTTAAAACAAGGGACGTTAAGTGTTGGTTTTATCGGTCTTGCGGAATGTTTAGTAGCTTTAACAGGAAAGCATCATGGGGAAGATGAAGAATCATGGAAACTTGGGTACGAAATTATTTCCTTTATGAGAGATAGAATGGATAAAGCGACAGAAGAACATCAACTGAATTTCTCGATAATTGCAACTCCAGCAGAAGGATTATCAGGAAAGTTTGTGAAAAAAGATAGAGAAGAATTTGGCGAGATTAGCGGTATAACGAACCATAATTACTATACGAATTCATTCCATATTCCAGTTTATTATAACATTCAAGCGATAAATAAAATCCGTTTAGAAGGCCCGTTCCATGCTCTCTGTAATGGAGGACACATTACGTATATTGAACTGGACGGAGCAGCGATGCATAACAAAAAGGCATTAAAACAAATTGTACAAGCCATGGCAGAACATGGCGTTGGATACGGTTCAATTAATCATCCTGTTGACCGTTGTAAGTGCTGTAGTTATCACGGGGTTATTGGAAATGAATGTCCAAGTTGTGGGAATGAAGATGAGGCTAATATAGAAAGAATTCGCCGTATAACAGGCTATCTTGTAGGAGATATGTCGAAGTGGAATAGTGCGAAACGTAGTGAAGAGATAGATCGGGTGAAACATAAATGAAAGTGATGAATATTATTCATGATAGTGTAGTAGATGGAGAAGGATTGCGGACAGTCGTGTTTTTTGCGGGCTGTCCGCATCGTTGTGTCGGTTGCCATAATCCAAAATCGTGGAATATTTGCAACGGAACGGAAATGACAGTAGAAGAAATTGTGAAAGAGATTGCAAGTAATCCATTAACTGATGTAACATTTTCAGGTGGAGATCCATTTTTTCAAGCTGCTGAAGTGAAAAAGGTAGCAAAAATCGTGAAAGATTTGAAAAAAAACCTATGGATGTATACAGGTTATACGTTAGAAGAGATACAGAGTTCTCAAAATAATGATATGATAGAGTTGTTACATTATGGGGATGTTTTAGTCGATGGAAGGTTTGAAATTGAGAAAAAAGATTTAACACTTCCATTTCGCGGAAGCTCCAATCAACGTATTATTCGATTGAAAGAGTAAAAAGGCGGGATAGATTATATGAATAAAACAGTATTGCTTGTTGAAGATGAAAGAAGATTACGTGAAATTGTTAGTGATTATTTTCGTAATGAAGGCTTTGAAGTAATCGAAGCAGAAGATGGGAAAAAAGCGTTAGAGTTATTTGCAGAGCATGAAATTGATTTAATTATGTTAGATATTATGTTACCGGAAATAGATGGATGGTCTGTTTGTAGACGAATTCGAAAAGAATCAGCAGTACCAATTATTATGTTGACAGCGCGTTCGGATGAGGATGATACATTGCTAGGTTTCGAATTAGGTGCAGACGAGTATGTAACGAAACCATTTAGCCCGAAAGTGTTAGTAGCTCGTGCAAAGACGTTATTGAAACGTGCGGATGGTGCGGTAGGTGTAGCGGAAGAAAATGCTATGTCTTTAGCTGGAATTGAAGTGAATCGTCTATCTAGAACTGTTTTAGTAGATGGAGAAGAAATTATATTGACACATAAAGAATTTGAACTTCTTGTTTATTTAATGGAGAACAAAGGAATCGTTTTATCACGTCAACATTTATTAGACCAGTTATGGGGATATGACTATTACGGTGATGACCGAACGGTTGATACCCATATTAAAAAACTTCGAAATAAGTTAGGAGATAAAGCGAAGCATATCGGTACTGTTATTCGAGTTGGTTATAAATTTGAAGAATAATCTAGAACGATTTGTGTAATTTAGCCTAGGGAAATGGCGATTTTATACTCTCTTTTGAAGGTAGAATGTACAAAAAATACTTTTCTTGTCTACAATGTTAGATAGGAGTATTTTTTTAATTGGATTTCACGATGAGTTCACAAGAAGGACACAAAACGTGACTATACTGAAAATACGAATTCACCAGAGAGGGGAAATAAAACATGGGATATTACGACGGACCAAATTTAAATGAAGAGCATAGTGAAACGAGAGAAGTGAGAAAATCAGGTAGTAAAAAAGGCTATTTCTTCACAGGTTTAGTGGGAGCTGTAGTCGGAGCGGTTTCGATTAGTTTTGCAGCACCATATATGCCATGGGCTCAAAATAATGGAGCACCAGTATCATCATTTAGTTCGGATTCAAAAGTAGAAGGTACTGTAGTTCCTGTTGTAAATAAAGCGAAAAATGAAACTGATTTACCTGGTATGATTGAAGGAGCGAAAGACGTTGTTGTAGGTGTTATTAATATGCAGCAAAGTGTTGATCCATTTGCAATGCAACCGACAGGTCAAGAACAACAAGCTGGTTCAGGATCAGGTGTTATTTATAAAAAAGCAGGAAATAAAGCATATATTGTAACAAACAACCACGTAGTAGATGGTGCAAATAAACTTGCTGTAAAACTAAGTGATGGTAAAAAGGTAGATGCAAAGTTAGTAGGGAAAGATCCTTGGTTAGATTTAGCTGTTGTTGAAATTGACGGCTCTAATGTGAATAAAGTTGCAACTTTAGGTGACTCAAGTAAAATCCGTGCGGGTGAAAAAGCAATTGCAATCGGTAACCCACTAGGATTTGATGGAAGTGTAACGGAAGGCATTATTAGTAGTAAAGAACGTGAAATTCCAGTTGATATTGATGGCGATAAACGACCAGATTGGCAAGCACAAGTTATTCAAACAGATGCAGCGATTAACCCAGGTAATAGTGGTGGTGCATTATTTAACCAAAATGGTGAAATAATTGGGATTAATTCAAGTAAAATTGCACAGCAAGAAGTTGAAGGAATTGGATTTGCTATTCCAATTAATATCGCAAAGCCAGTTATTGAATCACTTGAAAAAGACGGAGTAGTAAAACGTCCAGCTCTTGGAGTAGGTGTCGTTTCGTTAGAAGATGTGCAAGCTTATGCAGTCAATCAATTGAAAGTACCGAAAGAAGTAACAAACGGTGTTGTATTAGGTAAAATTTACCCAATATCACCGGCAGAAAAAGCTGGTTTAGAGCAATATGATATTGTAGTAGCATTAGATGATCAAAAAGTAGAAAACTCACTTCAATTCCGTAAATATTTATATGAAAAGAAAAAAGTAGGCGAGAAAGTAGAAGTTACATTCTACCGTAACGGTCAAAAAATGACGAAATCGGCTACTTTAGCAGATAATTCAGCTACAAAGAATCAATAATCGAAATAAAAGAAAGTCTCTTTCATATTGAAAGAGACTTTCTTTATCGGCTATACTAAAGGAATAGGAGGGATTAATTATGACAATTGAAAACCCAACTCGTACGGAAATTGGTGAAGTGTTAAAGAGAAGCAAAACAATTGCGGTTGTTGGATTATCAGATAAGCCAGAACGTACATCGTATATGGTTTCAAAAGCAATGCAAGATGCTGGATACCGTATTATTCCAGTTAATCCAACAGTAGATGAGGTGCTTGGAGAAAAGGCAGTTTCTTCACTAAAGGATATTAAGGAACACGTTGACATAGTAAATGTATTTCGTCGCTCAGAGTTTTTAATGGATGTTGCAAAAGAATTTGTAGAGATTGATGCAGATGTTTTTTGGGCACAATTAGGAGTACAAGATGAAGATACATATAAACTTTTAAAAGAAAAAGACTATACTGTAATAATGGATCGTTGTATTAAAGTAGAACATGCGATGACAAAATAGTATAGATTTAAAAGTAGAAAGATTGATTCAGCTCTCATTATAGATAAGTAGGGCCGATGAACGAGGTGTTCATCATGAGATTTTTTAAAGGCTGTTTTTGGGGATTGTTATTTGTAATCCCATTTTGGATCTTGATCATTTGGATCATAATAAAGGTTTGGAATGTGTAATCTTGGAATACATATCCATTTCTCGTTGACAAACGATTATTTTTCTGAAATAGTAGCCTAGAGGAATCCTTGTGAGAAAACAAGGATTTTTCTATTGAAGATGGTATATAAAAGAGATAAGATAACTTGCCAAAACTATAGTCGAGGCGTTATTCTATAATAGAAACATATGTTCTGATTTTGGATTAGGAAAGGGGCAAGGAGTTTGGCGAAGCATCAGTTCCAATATAATGAAGATGCGATTCAAGTGTTAGAAGGACTTGAAGCCGTTCGAAAACGCCCGGGTATGTATATCGGGAGTACGGATAGCCGTGGATTGCATCATTTAGTATATGAAATAGTAGATAACTCCGTTGACGAAGCGTTAGCGGGATTTGGCGACGAAATTTCAGTCGTAATACATAAAGATAATAGTATTAGCGTTATAGATAAAGGGCGAGGAATGCCTACGGGAATGCATAAACTTGGGAAACCTACACCTGAAGTTATTTTAACTGTACTTCATGCAGGTGGTAAGTTTGGTCAAGGTGGCTATAAAACGAGTGGTGGTTTACACGGTGTTGGGGCATCAGTTGTAAACGCTTTGTCAGAATGGTTAGTAGTAACAATTAAACGTGATGGTAACATTTATGAACAACGCTTTGAAAATGGTGGTGTTCCTGCAACGACGTTAGAGAAAATCGGGAAAACAAAAGAGTCTGGTACGACAATGCACTTCAAACCAGATACAACGATTTTCAGCACGACAAATTATAATTATGAAACATTATGTGAGAGATTACGTGAATCTGCATTCTTATTAAAAGGAATGAAAATCTCGATAAAAGACGAACGTAATGATTTAGAGGATGTATTTCATTATGAAACAGGAATTGAAGCTTTCGTTTCATATTTAAACGAAGAAAAAGATTCAATTCACCCGGTTGTATACTTCACTGGTGAACAAAACGGGATTGAAGCAGAACTAGCATTCCAGTTTAATGATGGTTACTCAGAAAATATTCTTTCGTTTGTAAATAACGTACGTACAAAAGATGGTGGAACACACGAAGCTGGATTTAAAACAGCAATGACGCGTGTGTTCAATGAGTATGCTCGTAAAGTTTCATTATTAAAAGAAAAAGATAAAAATTTAGAAGGTACAGATATTCGTGAAGGTGTAGCGGCTATCGTTTCTGTACGTGTACCAGAAGAAGTACTTCAGTTTGAAGGACAAACGAAAGGGAAACTTGGTACAAGTGAAGCTCGTTCTTCTATTGATGCCATTGTATCAGAGCATTTAGCTTACTTTTTAGAGGAAAACCCGGATGTAGCTACACTTCTTGTGAGAAAGGCAGTTAAAGCAGCGCAAGCACGTGAGGCTGCTCGTAAAGCGAGAGAAGAAGCACGTAGTGGTAAGAAGAAGAAAAAATCAGAAGGTACGTTAAGCGGGAAGTTAACACCTGCACAATCACGTAATCCTCAGAAAAACGAATTGTATTTAGTAGAGGGTGACTCTGCTGGTGGTTCAGCGAAACAAGGACGAGACCGTCGTTTCCAGGCCGTATTACCATTACGTGGTAAAGTAATTAATACAGAGAAAGCAAAGCTTGCTGATATCTTTAAAAATGAAGAGATTAATACAATCATTTATGCGATTGGCGGCGGTGTAGGAAATGAATTTGATGTTGAAGATATTAACTACGATAAAGTTGTAATTATGACCGATGCCGATACGGATGGAGCTCATATTCAAGTATTGTTATTAACGTTCTTCTACAGATATATGAAGCCACTTATCGAAGCGGGTAAAGTGTTTATCGCACTCCCTCCTTTATACAAAGTAAGTAAAGGAAAAGGTAAGAGTGAAGTAATTGAATACGCTTGGTCAGACGAGGAATTAGACGGTGTAACGAAAAAAGTTGGAAAAGGCTATATGTTACAACGTTATAAAGGGCTTGGTGAAATGAATGCGGATCAATTATGGGAAACAACAATGAATCCTGAAACGCGTACATTAATTCGCGTGAAAATTGATGATGCAGCAAGAGCAGAGCGTCGCGTTACAACATTAATGGGCGATAAAGTAGAACCGCGCCGTAAATGGATTGAACGTAATGTACAGTTTGGTATGCAAGAAGAAGGAAATATTTTAGAAAATGAAATGATTATGGAGACGGAGGTGGAATAACATGCAAGCAGAGAAGTTTCATGACCTCCCGCTTGAAGACGTGTTAGGTGATCGCTTTGCACGTTATAGTAAATATATTATTCAAGATCGTGCACTTCCAGATGCACGTGATGGCTTAAAGCCAGTACAAAGACGTATTTTATATTCTATGTATGTAGAAGGTAATGTACATGATAAAGCGTTTCGTAAATCAGCTAAAACAGTAGGTAATGTTATCGGTAATTATCATCCACATGGAGATTCCTCTGTATATGAAGCAATGGTACGCTTAAGCCAAACTTGGAAAGTACGTAATGTTTTAGTTGAAATGCATGGTAATAACGGTAGTGTTGATGGGGACCCAGCGGCAGCAATGCGTTATACGGAAGCTCGTTTATCACCAATCGCATCTGAATTATTACGTGATCTTGATAAAGAAACAGTTGAATTCGTGTCAAACTTTGATGATACGAGTGAAGAACCAGTTGTATTACCAGCAGCGTTCCCGAATTTATTAGTGAACGGATCTACAGGGATTTCCGCTGGTTATGCAACAGAAATTCCTCCGCATCATCTTGGAGAAGTTATTGATGCTACAATGATGCGTATTGATAAGCCAAATAGTACTGTTGATGATTTATTAACAGTTATGAAAGGACCAGATTTCCCAACAGGCGGTATTATTCAAGGGATTGATGGTATTAAAAAGGCGTATGAAACAGGTAAAGGTAAAATTATTATTCGTGGAAAAGCAGAAGTTGAAACAGTGCGCGGTGGGAAACAACAAATTGTAATCACTGAAATTCCTTACGAAGTGAATAAGGCAAACCTTGTAAAGAAAATGGATGAATTACGTCTAGATAAAAAGTTAGATGGTATTGCTGAAGTGCGTGATGAGACAGATCGTACTGGTTTACGAATTGTTGTTGAATTAAAGAAAGAAGCAAACGCCGAAGGTATTTTAAATTATTTATATAAAAATACAGATTTACAAATTCCATATAACTTTAATATGGTAGCGATTAATAATCGTCGTCCAACACTTATGACATTACCAAAAATTTTGGATGCTTATATTGGACATCAAAAAGAGGTTATTACGAGACGTTCGCAATATGAATTAAGAAAAGCAGAAAATCGTCAACATATTGTAGAAGGTTTAAAGAAAGCATTATCGATTTTAGATCAAGTAATCGAGACAATTCGAGCTTCAAAAGATAAACGTAATGCGAAAGATAATTTAAGTGCAAAATTTGGCTTTACAGAAGCACAGGCGGAAGCAATTGTTTCCTTGCAATTATATCGCTTAACGAATACAGACATTACGGCGTTACAAGAAGAAGCAGATGAGCTTAATAAGAAAATTCTAGAGCTACAGTCAATTTTACAAAGTGAAAAAAGATTACTTCAAGTCATTAAAACTGATTTGAAGAGAGTTAAGAAAACATATAGTGATGATCGCCGTGCTATTATTGAAGAACAAATTGAAGAAATTAAAATAGACGTAGAAGTGATGATTCCACAAGAAGATGTCATCGTTACTGTAACGAAAGAAGGATATGTGAAACGTACTGGATGGCGCTCACATAATGCATCAAACGGCAAAGACTTCGGTATGAAAGAGGGTGACATCTTACTTGAACGATTCGATACGAATACGACTGAAACAGTTCTTTTATTCACAAGTAAAGGGAACTATATATATCTTCCAGTATACGAAATGCCAGATATTCGTTGGAAAGATTTAGGTCAGCACGTTGCAAATATCGTTTCACTCGACCGAGATGAAACGATCATTTGGGCAACGGTTGTACCGAACTTTGAGGAAGAAAAACGATTTATCGTATTTGTAACACGAAATGGTATGATAAAGAAAACAGAATTAAATCAATATAAAGTTCAGCGTTATTCAAGGGCATTCGTTGCTGTAAACTTGAAAAAAGATGATGAAGTTGTCGATATATTTGCGACAGATGGAACGAGTGATATCGTTCTTGCTACACATGGTGCATATGCACTTATTTTCCATGAAGATGAAGTAAGTCCAGTCGGTGTAAGAGCTGCTGGTGTGAAAGCAATTAATTTAAAAGAAGATGACTATGTCGCTTCTGGTAAACCGTTAAATGGTGATAAAGATCAACTTATTCTCGTAACGCAGCGTGGTGCTGTAAAACGTCTAAAAGCATCAGAAATTGAAAAATCAACGAGGGCGAAGCGAGGTCTTGTTATTTTCAAAGAGTTAAAACGTAATCCGTACCGCATTGTCGGTATTGAAATTGTTCGGGACGATGAATTAGTTTACATGAAGACAGAGAAAAACATTGTAGAAGAGATTGATCCGAAAGCGTATCGAAATAAAGACCGGTATAGTAATGGTAGCCTAGTGCTAGATGTAAATGATACTGGTGAAGTAGTAGAAACGTGGACGAAGAAAAGACCAGAATAAAGAGGGCATCTTGCTATGAATAGTAGCAAGATGCTTTTTTCTAGGCAATTTATTATGTAAATAATAATAATCTTGTTATAATAACTGAATGAAATCGTTCTCATAAAGTTCAACTAATCGGGCTTTAACAAGCAGTTGATTCCTCACCTAATTCCTTAGCTTTCACTGAATTTTGGGTTAGGAATCTTACTGCCCGTTAAAGCGGCACAAATGGAGGGGCAACATGAAAAAAATAGGTGTAGGGATTGTAGGATTTGGTTTTTCTAGTACGACATTTCATATCCCACTATTACAAACAATAGAAGAATATGATATTCGAGCTGTATTATCCTCAAAAGAAGAGGTAGTAAAAGAAACATTACCAAACGCTAATGTTGTTAGTACAATTGATGAATTGGTGAAGCGAGCTGATGTTGACTTAATTGTTATTACATCACCTAATACAACTCATTTTCCATATGTAAAAGAAGCAATTTTAAACGGTAAGCATGTTGTTGTAGAAAAACCATTTGTTGTTTCAATTGAAGAAGGGGAAGAGCTTATTACATTAGCAGAGCAGTATAATGTAATGTTAAGCGTATATCATAATCGGCGTTTTGATAATGATTTCTTAACGATTAAGAAATTGTTAGAAGAAAACAGAGTAGGGAATGTATACGCATATGAATCGAATTTTGATCGTTTCCGTCCACATGTGCGTGATCGATGGAGAGAAAAAAATCTACCAGGTTCCGGTATATTATACGATTTAGGATCGCATTTAATTGACCAAGCGTTATCAATATTCGGGAAACCAGATGCGATAAGTGCAGATGTAATAAAACAACGACCAGGTGCAGAGGTGGATGATTATTTCCACATAGTACTGCATTACGGAGTTAAACGTGTCATTTTACGTAGCAGCAGTTATGTGAAAAAAGCTGGACCGCATTTTATAGTGCATGGAGAGAAAGGTTCTATCGTGAAGTACGGTATGGATTCACAGGAAGAGCAATTAAAAAATGGAATGAAGCCAGGGGATAACGGTTATGGAGTAGACGATGAAGAGAATTTTGCTACTTTAGAAACAGAAGAAAGCTTAGAGCGTATTCCAACAGAAGTCGGTTGTTATGACAATTATTATAAAGGTGTACGAGATAGTATATTAAATGGTGAGGAACTACCTGTAACAGCAAAAGAAGGTTTAGATGTTATTAAACTGATTCAATTAGCGATTGAAAGCAGTGAAAAGGGTAGAGTCATTTCTATAAAATAAAAAGACACGAATTTCGTGTCTTTTTTATTAGGAATATGTGAATATGATTAATTAATTAGTTTAGTCGTTTATCATACATTAATTGGATTTGTATGCCATAAGGATCTTCAATAATACCATATGCTTCACTAAATATATTTTTTTCTAGCGGAGAGATTATTTTCACATGCTTATCGGAAATTAAATTATTATAAAACCTTTGTATTTCTTCTAAATTAGCGCTTTGAATGCAAAGTGACATGTTATTTCCAACGTTATAACGTTCATTAGTATTCATTGTATCTTCTGCTATCATTAGCTTTGTATTCCCAATTTGTAAAACAGAGTGAGCAATATGATCTTTATTTTCACTTGTAATTTTAAAAGAACTATCTCTTTTCGCCAGTTCTTCATACGTAACAATCATTAACTTTTTAGCTTCTAAATTACGTATATAAAAATTAATCGCCTCCTTTGCTTGCCCATTCATTGAAAGAAAAATAGCTATTTCTAATGTCATAAATATATAACTCCTTTATTAGTTGATAATTATAATATAGATTAAAAGGGTTTCAATACATGACACCTTTTTGGGAGGGAAATATGAAAAAAACGGAACGAATAAATGATATGCTTATTTTCTTAAAGAATAAAAGATATTTTAATTTAAAAGATTTAATGGCTAGATATGATATTTCTAAAAGTACCGCGTTGCGAGATATTCAATCATTGGAAGAAATAGGTGTACCCATATATTCTGAACTGGGTAGAAATGGAAGTTATAAAATTATAGAAAATAATGTGTTATCACCAATTTATTTTAGTGTGGATGAAATGTATGCGTTATACTTTTCAATTCTTACGCTAAATGGATACAAGACAAAACCATTTAATGTAGAAAGTATTGCGCTTGAAAATAAATTTAAACATGTATTACCTGATAATGTGAGTAAAAATATTTCAATCATGGAACTAACGCTTTCCTTTGAAGTAACAAATCATAGTAATTTTAGTCCGTTCTTAAAAGAAATTTTACAGGGGATTTTTGCTGAGCGAGTTTATCATTTAACATATTTAAAAAAAGGTGAGGAGAAAGCATTGGTTGTCCAATTTATTCGAATAGAATCTAAATTTGGCCAGTGGTATGCTAAAATCTTTAATTTTGAGACAAATCATGTTCAAATAATTAGATGTGATAAAATTCTCTCTATTGTGGAAACAAGCAATGTTCATCCAAAAAATCTTGAAGAATTATTAAGTTATCTTACTACTTTTCACAGGAAGCCTGATGCAATTGATTTTAGCGTCATTGTTAATCAAAAAGGAAAAGACATTTTTGATAAAGAGAATTACCCTTCCATGAGGTTGCAAAAGGAAAATGAAAATTACATTATAACAGGCTATTTTAACAAGCAAGAATCTGATTTTATTTCAAATTATTTTCTGAATTTCGGTGAAACGATTATTTCGATTCAGCCTGTTATGCTAAAAGAGTTAATCTATAATAAGGTGTTATCTATAAAGCAGCATTTAACTTTTTTAAGATAAAGTTAGTTTTAGTCATTTTTTGATATGAAAAAGCCCTTGCGATTTAAATATCCAAAGGGCTTTTTGGTGATTCTATTTGTTCTTTAGAAAAATTATTTTTCTGGGACGGACAGTCCATAAAAGAACATCGTAACGATATCTTGTATATGTTTTTCGCGATCTCCTTCAAGAAGTTGTGCCCCAAAATCATCACCTAATTTAGTAAACATTTGAATGTAAAGTAACATCATTTCTTTAGTAAGGTGTGGATTAATTTCGTTTTTGCGCTGAGCTTGTTCTAATATTTCTAAATACCAGGGCAGGATTTTTTCATTTTGATAACTATAAATAAACTTACGGAGTTCTTCGTCCCTTTGCATCATTTGCAGTAACATATCAGGTTGAAATAACCCGCCAGTATTCATTTTTCTTACAATCATTTTTTGCATCATATCATGAAAAGGTAATTTTTCTTCTGCAAGCTCTTTATAATATTGAAATTCAGATATGATAAATTCTTGTATAAGCTCCCTAAATAACGCATCTTTACTTCCGAAATGATTATAAATTGTAACTTGAGAAACGTTTGCTTCTTTTGCGATATGTTCTATTTTCACTTCATTAAATCCGCGTTCTGAAAATAATACGAATGCTGCTTCTTTAATGGCACGCTTTTTCTTTTCTTTTACTCTTTCAAAGCCGTTCAATGCAATCACCTCACTTAAAATATACAAGAAAAAATAATGGAAAACAATAATTTTGAAATATGGACTAATAAATATTTCAAAAAGTTGTTGCGAATATGGAAGATGAGGAGTACAATAATTTTGAAATATCACATATTCAATATTTCAAAAAATGAGGTGGAATTATGATTTCAGTTCAAGATGTCACAAAACAGTTTTCGAATGGAAAAGGTTTGTTTCATATTACATTTGATGTAAAAGAGGGAGAAGTATTTGGTTATTTAGGACCGAATGGTGCCGGAAAATCAACGACGATTCGTAATTTAATGGGATTTATAAAACCGACAGCTGGTAAAGCTACAATTTTTGGATTAGATTGTTGGAATGAAGCAGCGAAAATTCAAAGGGAAGTTGGTTATTTACCGGGTGAAATTTCTTTTATTGAAGGAATGAACGGATTAGAGTTTTTAAAATTAATGCAGGGAATGCGTGGATTAAAGGATACGAAAAGACGAGATGAACTGATAGAGCGTCTGCAATTTGATGTGAAAACACCGATTCGCAAAATGTCTAAAGGAATGAAGCAAAAAGTAGGGATAGTCGCTGCATTTATGCACGATCCAGAGGTGTTAATTTTAGATGAACCAACATCTGGACTTGATCCACTTATGCAACAAGTGTTTATAGATTTAATATTAGAGGAAAAGCAAAGAGGAAAAACAATCCTAATGTCATCACATATTTTTACTGAAATTGAGAGAACTTGTGACAGAGTAGCTATTATTAAAGATGGTCGACTCGTAACGGTTGAAAATATTCACGATTTACAAAGTATGAGAAGACAGGTGATAGATGTAACAGTATCATCACAAGAAGAGATTGAGTCCCTTATAAAGTGTAATTTGCAATTTGAAGCGGTAAAAGGTAGAGAGGCATCTATCATTGTACAAGGAAACTATCAAACTGTTTTACAAACACTTTCAAACTATAATGTAACGGCACTTCAAACGAGAGCGATGGATTTAGAACATTTATTTATGCATTATTACGATAAGAAAGAAGGGGTAGCGCATGAATAAGCAATTGTTTTTAGCTAGTTTGAAAGAAACACAAAAAAGTATTTTGAGTTATGCGTGTGGTGCGGCTTTATATTTGTGGTTATTAATTTGGATATTCCCGTCAATGGTATCAGCGAAAGGGCTAAATGAATTAATAGCTGCCATGCCTGATAGTGTGAAAAAAATCGTTGGTATGGAAAGTCCGATTCAAAACGTAATGGATTTTCTAGCGGGCGAATACTATAGTCTATTATTTATTATCATTTTAACAATTTTTTGCGTAACAGTTGCGACACATTTAATTGCTCGTCATGTAGATAAAGGAGCAATGGCATACTTGCTAGCAACACCTGTATCTAGAGTGCAAATTGCTATTACACAAGCTACTGTTCTCATATTGGGACTTCTGATTATTGTATCTGTTACGTATGTAGCTGGGTTAGTAGGTGCAGAATGGTTTTTACAAGATAATAACTTAAATAAAGAATTATTTTTGAAGATAAATATAGTCGGAGGTCTCATATTTTTAGTCGTTAGTGCGTATTCATTTTTCTTTTCTTGCATATGTAATGACGAAAGAAAAGCACTAAGTTATTCAGCGAGTTTAACTATCCTATTTTTCGTATTGGATATGGTAGGGAAGTTAAGTGATAAGTTAGAATGGATGAAAAACCTATCATTATTCACGCTGTTTCGTCCGAAAGAAATTGCTGAAGGAGCGTATAATATATGGCCGGTAAGTATAGGGTTAATTGCCGGAGCACTTTGTATTTTCATAGTAGCAATTGTAGTGTTTAAGAAGAGGGATTTACCGTTATAAAGTAGAAAGTCCACTAGAAAGTGGGCTTTTTTTATTTGTAAATTAAAACTAGTATGTTTATCGCATAACACTTATAAAGGATATTTATCTTTTTAATTAAGAAAATATTCAAAAAAACGAACCTTTTTCTAGGTTCATACGTCTAATACATGTAAAGTTAAATTGGAAGTGATGAAGTGAGGATGAAACAGGAGGAGCAATTGTGAAAGTAATCCCTTTATATAAAATGATTGTAAAAGAAGAAACAGATGTTTCCTTAGCGAAAAAAGGTGATCATGAAGCGTTTATGGCGCTTATACATACAGAAAAAGTGAAGATGTATCGGATTGCAAAGGCTATGTTACGTGATGAGACAAATATAGAGGATGCGATACAGACAACAATTTTAAAAGCCTATGAAAATATAAAAAAACTAAAAAAAGAAGAGTTTTTTCAAACTTGGTTAATTCGAATTCTAATGAATGAGTGTAACAATATTATTAGAGCGTATAAAAAGGTAATTGCAATAGAAGAGAATGATTACAATATGAGTGCGTGTGATCAGTATGAAGATATAGATTTATGTAATGCAATTCAATCGTTACATGAAGAATTAAGAGCTGTTACGGTGCTTTATTACTATGAAGACATGAATCAAGAGAGTATAGCAAAGCTTTTAGAAGTACCAAAAGGAACAGTGAAATCCAGATTGTCACGCGCAAGGGAACAACTACAAAAACGATTAAAGATGGAATAGGGGGTGTAAAGGGTGGATAATGAAAAATTATTTGATGAGAAATTAAAAAAGAGAATAAAAGATGAAAATGTTATAGTACCTCCAGAGTTAAATGAAAAGATTAATAGCACGCTACATAATCTTAAGGTAAAAAAGAAGAGTTACAAAATTCATATGATGATAATTAGTGCAGCGGTTTGTATACTTTCAGTGGTATCTATGTCTGAGTTTTCTATACAAAGTTTTGCACAAAATGGTGGAGTATTTGAATATGTAAAGAAAAAAGCGTTTTCTGATTATGAAAATGAAGAAGAAATAAAATCGAATGTACATTATCCAGATAAAGAAAAGATTCATCAAAAAATGATAGATTCTATTGATTATTTTAAAAATATTTCAGGACAATTTGAGGAATATTCTAGCTCATCAAGAATTGCTACAACATATAAGTATGCGATTGATACGGAGAAACAAAGAGGTATCTCTTCGAAAGAAGATAAACTAGCCAAAAAACGAACAATTATATATAACGAGGGGAAGAAAAAAGAGTTTGATGATGAGAAGTATACCTATAAAGAGACAAAATGGAACCCGAAAGAAAGAAACAATGAACTATTAAAATTAAATCCTACGGAAAGGTTATTGAAAAAAGCAGGTGAAAAAAAGCGATATGATGATGAATATATAGGGCTAGCTAAATATAGTATTCAATCAGAATTCGCAGATTTGTTAATTCGATATAAAGATTGGAATTATAAAGAAACGAAATATCTTGGATTAGATTGTTACAAAATTGAAGGAGTCATCAACATAGAGATGCCTGTTAGCACCTCTGAAGATTTAAGAGGGAAATTCGAAATGGTTGTGGAGAAAAATACAGGGATTATGTTGAAATTTCTTAGTTTTCAAGAAGGCTTGATTCAATATTCAGTTACGACTGAATGGATACAAATAGATAAGGGATTGAAAGAAAGTATGTTTCAAAAGGATAGCGCTAAATATGAAAGAATGAAAAACATATTGGATGAATAGAAACAGGAGGAGAGTAAATGGAGAATCATTCATCTTTAAGAGAAGAGAAAAATAAGCAAAAATATAAAAAGAAAACGATAATAAGTTTACTACTGGCGGTATTACTATTTGGTGGAATTGGCTATGGAGCCTATGTATATATGAAAACTTCTAGTCTCGTACAAAAATCTAATTTGAATTTAGCACGAGGTGAAAAATCCAATTTACGTGAGAAATCTGTAAAGCCAATTGCAAATCATGTTTCACTTTTAATTATGGGAATTGATGAAAATCAAGAACGACAAAAGGAATATAATGGTGCATTTCATACAGATGCATTATTGTTAGCGACTTTTAATAAAGACGATAAAACAGTGAAATTAACGAGCATACCGCGTGATACATATACATATGTTCCAGTTGAAAAGAAAAAAGATAAAATAACCCATGCATATGGAAGTGGTTTCGTTAAAAATGGTACAGATGGAGGACCGCATGCTTCTGTGGAAGCGGTAGAAAAATTGTTACAGGTGCCCGTTGATTATTTTGTGAAATTTAATTTTGGTTCCTTTACTAAAATTGTTGATGGGTTAGATGGTATTGAAGTGGATGTCCCGGTTGAATTTACGGAGCAAAATAGTAAAGATGAACCTGATGCGATTCATTTGAAAAAAGGATTACAAAAATTAAATGGCGAAGAAGCACTTGCACTAGCAAGAACGCGCCATATTGATAGTGATGCAATGAGAGGACAGCGCCAACAACTTGTTATTGAAGCGATTTTAAGTAAATTAAAAAGTGTAGGATCGATTACGAAGCTAGAAAAAATAGTTGAGGCGGTTGATAGTGATTTTAAAACAAATTTAGTAATGGATGATATTTTATCTTTTTATAAATACGGTTTAAACGGTTCAGTTGAAAAAATACAATTAGCTGGTGATGATTTATACTTACCTAATGGCCCAAACGGGCAACGTGTATATTATTATAATCCTAATAAAAAAGATCTACAGAGTTTGAGTAATACTCTTAGAACACATCTAGGGTTAAGTGAAAAGAAAATTGAGGAGAATTAAAGCAGACGAAATGTCTGCTTTTTTATTTTTGTAGAAAAGAGGTTTGTTACGATATACATTATTTATTAACAATAATTTACAAGTTATTTTATAGTGAAGGGATATAAAGACTATTAAATCAATACATAGAATTCCATGAGGTATAGTGTTTCGAAAGGTTAAGTAATTTTTATGAATATTACTGTAAAAAAATAATTTTTTAAAAATTTTCAATAATAACACTTTACAAAACTCAAAAAATTAGTAGAATAATAGTTAATAAGAATCTTCTGATAAATATATAAAGAAAAACAGAATTATCAGAAAATTCTTAAATGAGAGCGTTAAGAATTAGGGAGGGTACAGAAAGTGAAAAAGAAAAAAATGAAAAAACTAACAGCGGTTGTAGTACCAGTTTTAGCAATGAGTATGGCATTAACAGCATGTTCTACATCAGGTGGAGATAAGAAGACAAGCACAAATTCTAGCTCTGGTGGAGATAGTAAATCAGAAGGAAAATTAGCAGCAAAACAAGTACTAAATCGTACTGAAACAAATGAGATTCCAACAATGGATACTTCTAAAAATACAGATACATTAGGTTCTCAAATTTTAGGGAACACAATGGAAGGTTTATATCGATTAGATAAAGATAACAAACCAATCCCAGCTGCTGCAGAATCAAGCACGAAGAGTGAGGATGGTAAAAAATATACATTTAAACTACGTAAAGATGCAAAATGGTCAAATGGTGATCCTGTAACAGCGAAAGATTTTGCATATGCATGGCAACGCTTATTAGATCCAAAAACAGCTGCTGAGTATGCATTTATTGCATTTCCAATTAAAAATGCGGAAGCGGTGAATAAAGGTGAAAAACCTGTAGCAGAGCTAGGAGTAAAAGCGGTAGATGACTATACGCTTGAAGTTGAGTTAGAACAAGCAGTACCATACTTCTTAAACTTAGTAGCGTTCCCATCGTACTATCCATTAAATGAGAAGTTCGTGAAGGAAAAAGGAGATAAATATGGTTTAGAGTCTGATACAACAGTATATAACGGACCGTTCGTTCTTACTGATTGGAAGCATGAGCAAGGTTGGAAATTAAAGAAAAACGACCAATATTGGGATAAAAAGACTGTAAAACTAGATGAAATTAACTATAGTGTAGTAAAAGAAGTAGCTACAAGAGTAAATTTATATGATACAAATGCAATTGATTTTGCACTTCTATCAGGTGAATTCGTTGATAAGTATAGAAATAATAAAGAAGAGTTTGGCACATATTCACAAGTAAGCACATACTTCTTACGTCTGAACCAAAAACGTGGCGGACAAGATACACCGTTAAAGAGCCAAAAATTACGTGAAGCAATCGCGCTTTCTATTGATAAGAAAAATCTATCAAATGTAATTTTAAATGATGGATCTAAACCTGCGGACTTCTTAGTACCAAAAGGATTAGCAACCGGACCGGATGGTAAAGATTTCCAAGAAACATTTAAAAATGGTATTAAGCCAGATGCGAAAAAAGCAGCAGCTGCATGGAATGAAGCGAAAAAAGAACTTGGAAAAGACCAAGTTACAATTGAGCTATTAAACTATGATACTGGTAATGCGAAAAAAGTTGGAGAATATGTAAAAGACCAGATCGAGAAAAACTTAAAAGGTGTAACAGTTAATATTAAACTTCAGCCATTCAAACAAAAGTTAAAATTAGAAACAGAGCAAGATTATGATTTATCATTTGCTGGTTGGGGACCTGACTACGCTGACCCAATGACATTCTTAGATATGTTCCAGTCTAATCATTCTCATAACCAAATGAGCTTCGCTGATTCGAAGTATGATGATATGATCAAAAAAGCTGGCGGAGAATTAATGGGTGACGCGAAGAAACGTTGGGAAGAGCTAGGAAAAGCTGAGAAATTACTTCTTGAGCAAGATGTAGCGCTTGTACCTTTATACCAACGTGGTGATGCATATGTTCAAAAACCAAATGCAAAAGGTATCGTTCACCATAACATCAGTCCAGAGTATAGCTTCAAGTGGGCATATATGACTGAAAAAGATGGAAAATAATTTTTAAACAGTAATGTTATCTTTAAGTGGATGTATACAAGTTTCTTAGCTTATTTTGTAGTGAGAAACTCGTACAATAGAAAGATAAATGATAGAGCATTCCAAAAGTAGACTATTTACTTTTGGAATGCTCTTTTTATTATGAGATTACATGTAAATAAATCGATAGATGTAAGGAAGAATTTGTATCATGACAATTGTAAAAAATACGTTTTACTATAATAAAAAAATAATTTTTAGAATATTTTAAAAATAACTTTACAAAAGCGGAAAAATTAGTAGAATATTAATTAATAAGAATTTTCTGATAACTAGTTATTAGAAAGTCTATCAAAAATGGTTTCGTACATATAATTGGGGAGGGTACAAAAATGAAGAAAAAGATGAAAAAGTTCACGGCGGTTGTAGCGCCAGTTTTAGCAATGAGTATGGCGTTGACAGCGTGTTCTGGATCTGGTGGGGAGAAGAAATCAACTACGACGTCTAGTGGTGGTGGGGAAGAGAAAAAAGCTGAAATTAAATATGCAGCGAAACAAGTATTAAATCGTACAGAAAATCAAGAAATTCCGACGATGGATGTTTCAAAATCTACTGATACATTAGGTTCTCAAATTTTAGGGAACACAATGGAAGGTTTATATCGATTAGATAAAGATAATAAGCCAATCCCAGCTGTGGCAGAATCTAGTACGAAAAGCGAGGATGGCAAAAAATATACATTTAAATTACGAAAAGATGCAAAATGGTCAAACGGTGATCCTGTAACAGCGAAAGATTTCGTATACGGATGGCAGCGCTTACTCGATAAAAATACAGCTGCAGAATATGCGTTTATCGCTTTCTATATTAAAAATGCAGAAGCAATTAATAAAGGTGAAAAACCTCTAACAGATTTAGGAGCAAAAGCGGTAGATGATTATACACTAGAAGTAGAATTAGAAAAGCCAGTACCGTATTTCTTGAATTTAATGGCATTCCCATCGTACTATCCTTTAAATGAAAAGTTCGTAAAAGAAAAAGGAGATAAGTTCGGTTTAGAAGCAGATACAACGTTGTATAACGGACCGTTCGTTATGGCGTCATGGAAACATGAACAAGGATGGCAATTAAAGAAAAATGATCAGTATTGGGATAAAAAGACTGTGAAATTAGAAGAAATTAACTATAGTGTAGTAAAAGAAGTTGCGACGAAAGTAAACTTATATGATACAGGATCAATTGATTTTACACTATTATCAGGAGAATTTGTTGATAAATATAAATCGAACAAAGAGGAGTACGGTGAGTATTCAGAAGCAAGTACATTCTTCTTACGTTTAAATCAAAAGCGTAACGGACAAGATACACCGTTAAAGAGCAAAAAACTACGTGAAGCAATTGCATTATCAATTGATAAAAAAGGCCTAGCGAACGTTATTTTAAATAACGGTTCAAAAGCAACAGATCAATTAGTACCAAAAGGGCTTGCGACAGGGCCTGACGGTAAAGATTACCAAGATACATTTAAAAATGGTCTAAAATATGATCCGAAAAAAGGTGCAGCAGCTTGGGAAGCAGCGAAAAAAGAACTTGGAAAAGATCAAGTGACAATTGAACTACTAAGCTATGATGATGGAACTGCGAAAAAAATTGCTGACTATTTTAAAGATCAAATTGAGAAAAACTTAAAAGGTGTAACGGTTAACACGAAAATTCAGCCGTTCAAACAAAAACTGAAATTAGAGTCAGCGCAAGATTATGAAGTTTCATTTGCAGGTTGGAGCCCAGATTATTCGGATCCAATGACGTTTATTGATATGTTTGAATCGAAGAGCCCATATAACCAAATGAGTTATTCGAATCCAAAATACGATGAAATGGTAGCGAAAGCAGGTAATGAATTATTGTCTGATCCGAAGAAGCGTTGGGAAACGTTAGGAAAAGCAGAGAAATTGTTCCTTGAAGAAGATGCAGGATTAATTCCTTTATATCAAACAGGTAGAGCGTATGTAATGAAACCGAATGTTAAAGGAATTGTGAAACATAACATCAGTCCAGAATATAGCTTTAAGTGGGCTTATGTAACGGAAGGGAAATAATAAAAAAGAGCGTTTTAAAGGTAGATAATGAACTGCACCCCAATTGTTAGACACAGTCTAACAATTGGGGGTGCAGTTTTTCT